>JAQTQJ010000014.1 GCA_028712255.1 Candidatus Omnitrophota bacterium | reverse complement strand
CGCAGTAGCAGATATTATTGCTGGCAGGCAAAAGAAGCTTTATTTGGGTAACCTGGAGGCAAAGCGCGATTGGGGTTTTGCTCCGGAGTATGCTGAAGGTATGTGGAAAATCCTGCAGCAGAAAAAAGCGGATGATTTTGTTTTAGGCACTGGCCAAACGCATTCAGTAAGAGAATTTGTGCGGGCGGCATTTTCCTACGCGGGAATAAATTGGAAAAAATATGTATTAATTGATAAGAGGTATTTTCGTCCTACGGAAGTAAAAATACTTAGAGCAAATCCCGCTAAGGCCAAAAAGATCCTGGGGTGGAAACCAAGGGCCACTTTTGATGATTTAGTAAAGATTATGGTGGATGCTGATATGCGGTTTGCCGGCCTTGAGCCCATTGGTGTCGGCGATAGGATCTTGAAAGAAAAGTTCCCGCATAGATGGTGGAGAGCGGATTAAGATGATTAAAGTAAAGAATAAGCGTATCCTGGTCACTGGCGGGGACGGTTTTCTTGGTTGTTATGTTGTGGATAAGTTGAAGAAACGCGGCTGCCGGAAGGTTTTTGTCCCTAAGCTCAAAGATTACGATTTGGTACAGATGGATTCAGTAAGGAAGGTTTACCGGGATGCCCGGCCGGATGTGGTTATCCACTTAGCGGCGGTTGTAGGCGGCATCGGCGCAAATAAGCAGAATCCCGGGAAATTCTTTTATGATAATTTAATGATGGGAGTCCAAATGATGGAAATGGGGAGGCAGCGGAAGATTGAGAAATTTGTGGCAATCGGGACTATTTGCTGTTATCCCAAATTTACCCCGCTTCCGTTTAAGGAAAAGAACCTTTGGGATGGATACCCCGAAGAAACCAACGCGCCCTACGGCCTAGCCAAAAAAATGCTTTTGGTGCAATCCCAGGCGTATCGCCAACAATACGGATTCAATTCAATATTCCTGCTCCCGGTAAATTTATACGGCCCCGGAGATAATTTTAACCCGGGATCTTCACACGTTATTCCCGCTTTGATCAAAAAATGCGTTGACGCAATCAGGCAGAGGAAAAACTCTGTCACTGTCTGGGGCACAGGTAAACCCACACGCGAATTTTTATATGTAGAAGACGCCGCAGAAGGGATAATTCTGGCTACTGAAAAGTATAATAAATCCGACCCTGTGAATTTAGGCGCGGGTTTTGAGATGTCAATTAGAGATCTAGCCGAATTAATCGCCAAGTTTACTAATTTTAAGGGAAAAATTGTTTGGAATAAAACAAAACCTGACGGCCAGCCCAGAAGGAGCCTGAATATCAACAGAGCAAAACGGGAATTCGGTTTTAAGGCACGGGTTTCGTTTGAAGAAGGATTAAAGAATACGATTTCCTGTTATGAAAAAAAGAAGGTAAATAATTGATGGAATTTGCAGATATTGCTATTAGCGGTTCGCCATTTAAAACCTGTAATTTTTGAAAGGCAGGAGAAGATGATCAAGGTAAGCATAATAATAACGAGCTACAATTATTCTAGGTATCTTAACCGCTCATTGCGAAGCGCTTTTGTTCAAAATTATCCACATGAGAAATATGAAATAATTGTAGTAGATGATTGGAGCACGGATTGGTCTAGGGAAATAATAGAGTCTTACGGGACACTAATTAAAAAAATATATTTAAGAAAAAATTCAGGTTTAGCCGTAGCCAGGAATGCCGGGATTAAGAAAGCTAGGGGGAAGTATATAATTTTTTTAGATGCGGATGATTATCTAAACAGAGAAGCTATTTTTATTATGACGGAGTTTTTGGATTTTAACCGTCAATATGCGGCTGTTGCCTGCGATTATTATTTAATTGATGACAAGGAAAGAATCATTGGAAGAAATTCATGCAAAAAATTGCCGATTGCCTGCGGAATAATGTTTAGAAGGAATAAGCTGATCAAGGTAGGAATGTACGATGAAAAATTCAGGATGCATGAAGAAAAGGACCTACAGATCAGATTTTGCAAGGATTGTAAAATTTCCCACATAAGCTTTCCGCTTTATAGATACAGGCAGCATCCGTATAGCCTGTCTTGTGACAGGGCCAATAGCAGCAAACATATGAAAAAATTAAAAGATAAGCATAGGGCATAGGGAGTATTACAATGCATACTACTATTATTGCGGAGATAGGGCAGAATCATAATGGCGATATGGGCTTGGCTAAACGAATGATTTCTGTAACTAAAGAATGCGGAGCGGATGTGGCTAAGTTCCAGCTTTACGATGTTGATTTGATATTTAACAAGGATTTTGAGTGGTATAAAGAAGCAAAACAAGCACAACTTGATCATCAACAGGTTATAGAACTGAAGCAAGAATGCGACAGGGTTGGCATTGAGTTTTTAGCTTCGATTTTTGACACCACAAGGCTTAACTGGATTTTAGAACTGGGGATAGAAAAAATTAAAATCGCCAGCAGGTCAATTTATAATAAAGGCCTTATGGCTGCCGCAGCGCGAAGCGGCAAAGATATGATAATTTCACTCGGTATGTATAAAGGCAAAAAATTCCCCAAAATAGATACTAAAGGAAAAGTTGATTTTCTATATTGTATAGCAAAATACCCCACGCCTCTTAAGGACTTAAAATTTTCAAAGGTAGATTTTTTAAAATACGCGGGGTTCAGTGATCATACTATCGGCATAGAAGCCAGTATGGTTGCCATGGCAAGAGGAGCCCGGATTATCGAAAAACATTTTACTCTCGATAAAAATATGCACGGTCCGGACCATCGCTGCAGCATGGATCCTGATGAATTAAAGAAAATAGCGTATTTTTCAAAATTAGCAGAAGAGATAATCTCCGCGAAAGGATAACTATGGGCCGGGGGCCAACCGCAGAATATCATAAAGAGATGATGGACGGCTATGTTAAAGGGACACTGACTTGTCTGACAGCTGATTATATAAAGAAACATGTGAATAATGATTTCCCGCTTGTGCTTAACATAGAACCTACCAATAATTGTAATCTTAGTTGTTATTACTGTCCCAGAAGCAAGGATATCAGAAAAGTCGGCTACATGGATTTTAAACTTTTTAAAAAGTTAGCCGAAGAGTGTAAAGAATATAAAAAGCTAAAGATGATAAATTTTCACAAAGATGGTGAGCCGCTTCTTCATCCAAAAATATACGATATGATTAAATATGCAGATGAGAGCGGCATCGCAGAAACGCTTCATATGAATACAAATGGCCTTTTACTGGACCAGAAACATTGGGGGGTTTTTTTAAATTCAGGCATTGATGATGTTACGATAAGTATAGATGCTGCCAGGGCGGGTACCTTTAAAAAATTGAAGGGAGCCGATCTTCTGGCTAAGATCGAGTCAAATATACGGGGTTTATTAAGCTATAAGAAGGAAAAAGGATTGAGTAGGCCTTTTATAAGGGTGAAGATAATGGAGTTTGCCGATGTTACAAGCAGCGAAATAAACGAATTTATGGATAAGTGGCAGGGTTTAGCCGATAACGTCCAGGTCACCGGTATCCATCATTGGAGCGGTGCTATTAAAGAGGTGAAAGTCACAGATGAGGTAAAACCACAAAGATATCCGTGTGTTTTGTTATGGTATATGCTCGCCGTTAATTGGAGCGGAAAGGTTTCTGCTTGTAACGTTGATTGGGATCTTTCAGCCGTTGTCGGGGATGTTTCTAAGAGTACGCTGCATGATATATGGAATGGTGCTGAGATTAAGAGATTAAGGCGCGCCGAAGTTTCCGGTGAAGAAAAGCCTGCCAAAGTCTGTAAAGAATGTATAGTCTGGGCAGGCGGAGCCGACCTCACACAGTGGTTTACTCAAAGGAAGGAATCTTATACTTCATGATTCTGGGTATTATTCAGGCAAGAATGTTATCAACCCGGTTGCCCGGTAAGGCCTTAATGGAAGTAGGCGGAAAGCCGCTTTTATTCCATGTCGTAGATAGGGCGCGACATAGCAAGCTTACTGATAAGATTGTAGTAGCCACAACAAAAAGAAAAGAAGATGATGCGATAGCCGGGTATTGTGAATCAATCGGTATTGATGTTTTCCGGGGAAATGAATTAGACGTTCTGGATAGGTTTTATAAATGTGCTAAATTATTCTCCGCAGATATTATTGTCCGCATAACGGCGGATGACCCATTTAAAGAGCCCGCAGTAATTGATAAGGCTGTAGGAATACTTATTTCTAATAAAAACCTCGATTACGTCAGTAATTTTATTAAACCGACGTATCCCGAAGGCGTTGACATAGAAGCATTCACTTTTTCTGCTTTGGAGAAGGCATGGAAAGAAGCGAAAGGTTCGGCGGATAGGGAGCATGTAACTCCATATATATGGAACCACCCAAATTTGTTCTCGATTCTGAATTTTGAATGCGAGGAAGACCTTTCAGGTCTTAGGTGGACGCTTGATACGGAGAAAGATTTAGAGTTTGCGCGTGAAGTATATTCGCGATTATATACCCCGGGTCGTATTTTTTTAATCGTAGACATACTACGCCTTCTTGAAAGAGAACCTCAACTTAAACAGATAAATGAAGGGATCGAAAGAAATCTCGGGTACAAAAAATCCGTATCGGAGGAGAAAATTAATGAAGAGAATAGGTAGTTTAGAACGTAAATATGTCCTGAAAGTCTTGGATAATCAGTTCAGGTCCTCTTCAGGCAACCAAATGACCAAGCTCCTTGAGGAAGCTTTTGCTAAAAAAATCGGGATGAAGCACGCAATCGCTTTCGTCAACGGAACGGCAACATTACATGCAGCCCTTGTGGCGGCAGGTATTGGTCCGGGTGATGAAGTTATCGTTCCGCCCTTAACTATGGCGAGCACTGCTTTTGGCGTTATTCATGCTAACGCGATCCCCGTCTTCGCCGATATCGACCCGGACACTTTTACTATCTCCCCCGAAAACATCAGGAAGAAGATTACCGAAAGGACGAAAGCTATTATACCGGTTGCGCTTTATGGATTATCTCCGGATATGGATGAGATAATGAAAATTGCAGCGGAACATAATTTGACTGTTGTTGAAGATGATGCACAATGTTTGCTTGGGTATTACAAAGCCAGGATTGTGGGGAGCTTAGGCCACCTTTCAAGCTTTAGCTTCCAAAGTTCAAAACATATTACCAGCGGGGAAGGTGGAATGGTTGTTACAAACAGCGAAAAATTGGCAGATAAGGTAAGGAGATTTAATAGCTTGGGTTACGCTGGTGTCAGTGCGACTAAAGGGAAGATCACGAGGGACGATATACAGGATCCGCTTTACGATAGGCATATGGAAGTAGGATTTAATTACCGGCTCTCGGAGCTTTGTTCAGCTGTTGTCTTAGCGCAGGTTGAACGCCTTGAAGATATGGTCGAAAAACGCATTGAGTCAGCTTATTTTTATTCCGAAGCTGTTAAGGATTGCGCTTGGCTCAAGCCGCAGAAAGTCCCCGCAGGTTACAAACATTCATACTGGACGTATGTCTTAAAGCTCAGTGAGGATGCCGGCGTGAACTGGTATGATTTTCGCAAGAAATATATTGAATTGGGCGGCGATGGTATATATTCTGCCTGGAAGTTAACTTACCTTGAGCCTGTTTTCCAGAAAAAAGTATTTTACCAAAAAGGTTGTCCGCTTACCTGTCCATATTACAAAGGTAAGGTTCAAGAATACCAATCAGGCCTTTGTCCGAATGCCGAGGCAGTACAGCCTAAACTATTTCAGTTTAAAACTAATTACCTAGATAAGGGTGTAGCGCGACGCAAGGCTCAAGCATTAGCCAAGACCATTGCCTATTTTAAATAGTTTAGTATGTCTTTGAATTAAATCAATTGGTACAAGGTACCTGTAAATATGGATAAGGTATGCTTAGTGTAAGGCAGCAATTAGCAAAAGAATGGTTCGATTGCGGTATTAAAGAAGGGGATATTGTATTAATTCACAGTGATACCAAAAGGACCCTTAGGCGGTATCTGCTTAAATCGCAGGTTATATCGCCACAGATTATTCTTGAATCTTTTTTGGATACCGTAGGCTCCGGCGGTACTTTGTTATTGCCGCTTTTTAATTTCAATTTTGCTAATGGTATTACTTTTGATATCCGGAATACCGTATCTCAAATGGGGGCATTGACAGAAGCCGGGAGGAGGCATCTGGCAGCGGTTAGGACCGGTCATCCAATTTATTCTTTTGCGGCAATTGGTAAAGATTCCGATAGGTTCAAGAATGTAAATAACTTTAGTGGTTACGGTAAAGACTCCCCCTTTGCTATTCTCCATGAGTTGGGAGGCAAAATAGCAGTTTTAGATTTATCCGAGCAGCTCAGTATGACTTTTTATCATTATATTGAAGAAATGCGCAATGTCTCTTACCGCTATCATAAAACATTCTCGGGAGGGTATATAGACATTGATGGCCTGAAGGAATTCAGAACTTACGGCCTGTTTGTCAGGGATCTTAAGAAAGGCGTACTCACCCATGTTAACCCAATGGGCGAATTATTATGGCAACAGGGTTTGTATACTGGTTGTCGACCGAATCAAGGCCCGGGCTTAAGGGTAGTTTCGGCAAACTCAGTTTATGATTTTGTTTCTAAGGCTATTGACTCGAATAAGGCCAGGGGCCTGCTTTATATCCTAGAAGGGGAAGCTTCAGAATGATAAGTTTAGGCCAGGAAATGCATGCTTTATGCGTTAAGTTGTTCCCTATCTGCAGGAGCATTACAGGCAATGGCGTGCGCCTGACTTTAGCTATAATCCAAAAGCATCTTCCTGGGATTAAAATATTTGAGGTTCCTAGCGGGAAGAAATGCTTTGATTGGATTGTCCCTAAGGAATGGAATATCCGGGATGCCTATCTTATTGATCCTGATGGCAATAAGATCCTGGATTTTCAGAAATCCAACCTTTGCGTCTCGGGTTATTCTATGCCGGTCAATAAAAAGATATCTTTGGCGGAATTAAATGATCACCTCTATTCCCTTCCAACTCAGCCGACCGCAGTTCCCTATGTGACTTCCTATTATGAAGAGAGATGGGGTTTTTGTATATCTCAAGAGCAAAGATTACTACTTAAGCCCGGGATATACCAGGCATATATTGATTCAGATTTAAAAAAAGGTAATCTTACCTACGGAGAGTTGATTCTGCCGGGACGCAGCAAAAAAGAAGTCCTCCTTTCTACGTATATTTGCCATCCTTCTCTGGCTAATGATAACTTATCCGGTTTTGTCGTTACCACGTTTCTGGCAAAGTGGCTAATGAGTTTAAGCCAGCGGGAATATACATACAGGATTATTTTCATTCCCGAGACAATCGGATCGATTGTGTACCTCAGCCGTAACATGAAAATCATGAAGAGGAATGTTATTGCCGGCTTTAATATTACTTGCGTAGGGGATGATAATTCATATTCTTATCTACCATCCAGGAAAGGGAATACTAAGGCAGACCGGATCGCTTTGCATGTTCTCAAGCATATGCATCGTGATTACATTTCGTATAGCTACCTGGATAGGGGTTCTGATGAAAGGCAATATTGTAGCCCGAGTATTGATCTGCCTGTTTGTTCTCTGATGCGGACAAAATACGGTGAGTATCCACAGTACCATACTTCTTTGGATAATCTTGAGTTGGTAACTCCCGTAGGTTTATCAGGCGGCTACGGATCGCTTAAGAAATGCCTGGAGTGCCTGGAAAATGATGACATCTTTAGAACAACGGTTTTATGCGAGCCTCAATTAGGCAGGAGACGGTTGTATGCGACCTTAAGCAGGAAAGGCAGCGAAAAACAGGTAAACGCCATGATGGATTTGTTAGCCTATACAGACGGAAAGAAATCCCTCTTAGAGGTGGCTGAAGAAATCAATCTGCCTATTTGGGAACTTTCCCCTATCATTAAGAAATTAAAAGAGTATAGACTTGTTGAGGAAGTCAAGAAATGAGCGAAGCAAAAATCGTGCTTTGTAATATAGCGCTGAGAGCCACTCCTGATCCCTTTCCTCCGGTAGCCTGCACAAGCTTATTCAATATCTTAAAGAAAGCCGGATATAGCCCCTTGTTTTATGATATTGACGCTCAAAGACCGGATAGAGCAAAAATATGGCAGTTCTTTAAGGATGGTCAGTTCAATATTGTAGGTATAAGCGCGGTTGTCTCAACCGGGTATAAATACTCTAAAGAACTGGTTAAGATAATCAAGGCTGTTTCTCCGCATACTAAAATCATCCTCGGAGGGAATTTGGCGGCAGCCTACGAAGTGATCCTGAAGAAATGCAAAGTTGACATTTGCGCAATGGGAGAAGGTGAAAAGGTTATTCTACAACTCGTTAAACACTGGGAAAAGTATAAAGATTTCTTGCCTAATGCCGACCTCTATCAAATAAAAGGTATTGCTTTTTTAGGGCCTGACAATAAATGTAAGGTCACTGAGCCTGAAATCCTGTTGGATGCCGAAGAGATAGAACAGCCGGATTATGGGGTCATCAGACAGTTTTCCCTTATCGGGAAATACATAATAGATCCTATGTCCCGGTGTGATTTTATATATGACAGTCGTTCTTATGAAGCTAAGAGGTCAGGGAAGAAGATGGCCACAATTTTTACGGAGAAAGGATGTATAAACAGGTGCACATTTTGCCATCGCTGGATAAAAGGATACCGAGTCATGCCGGTCCAAAAAGTGATCAACACTATTAAGGAGCTAATGGAAAAATATAACGTCGGCTTCTTTTGTATTAGCGACGAATGCTTTGGGGAAAACAAAGAATGGTTAGAGGAATATATAAGATTGCTAAAACCTTTAGATGTATTATTCCAAATCGGAGGAGCAAGGGTATCGATTATCAAGAAAGACCCATCAATAATCCATCGTCTCAAGAACGCGGGGCTTACGGCGATATATTTTGGAATGGAAAGCGGAAGCGATAGGATCCTGAAAATGATGGATAAAAATACAACTCGCAAGGAAAATTTAGAAGCAGCTAGGATTTGCGCTGAAGCCGGTGTTTATACGGTAATTCAGCTGGTTCTTGGTATGCCCGGAGAGAATGACCAGACAATAGAAGAGACTATTGATTTTATAAAAGAGGCTACCGGCGATTTGCCGTATATGCCCGATTTAAGTATTAATTATCTTCAGGCTCTCCCGGGGACTCCTGCGTATGAGTTTCTGCTCCGGGAAGGTTTTCTGGTGAGTACCTTAGAGGGCCAGGAGGATTATCTTCTGAAGGTTGCAGATACAAATGCCACAGAATTCAGCCAGTATATTAATGTTTCGCAGGAGCCCTTAGCAAAAGTGAAGCTCTGGAAGGAAAAAATCAATTTACAATGTCGGATTAACTGGCTGAAGAACCACAATTGGAAACTTCCGAAAAAGCAAAAAGGAGTTGAAATCAAGGCCAACTTGAAAGTTTTTCCAGCTTTTAATATAAGAGGATTCCTTAAAAATAAAGCTTTTTCCTACAGGTTTATATATCTAATGGGAGATTTCTTCTGGAGAATTCTACTTTTTAAAAATAAACTGGAATTTATCCGTTAAAATGAAGACAAATATACCTTTTTTAGCGACAACCGCAATTGAAGAGTTCTGGGATACTTCTCACCGGATTGTTTTCTTAAGTCTTGGCTGTAAAAGATACAGCCGGAGAAACTTTTGGAGGAATATTGTATCAGAAACGCTACCGGTTTATTTTGAAGAAAAAGAAGCAGGTCAGATATACTGCTATTTGAACATTGTTTATGAGCGTATTCTTTTAATTCTGCATAAGCAGATGAACCGCATACACGGAACGGATTTTAGCGTGCGCTACTGGCGCATAATTCTCGGGTCCTGGCTTATTTTCTATATCCATGTCATGTTCGACAGATTTAGCAACCTCGAGCATTTTATCAAACTTTATCCTGATTTCACTAGCATCGGCCTGGAAAGAAGATGTTTTATTATTCCTAAAGATACAGTCCATTTTATAAACCATATTAAAAATGACGATTACAACCTCCAGATTTACAGTAATATTTTGGCCTGGATGGGTTATAAATTACCCACGAAAGAATTCAAGGTTTCAACGCCCGATGTCGCTGTCTATTTTGGGGGAAAGAGAGGATGGATTAAGAAGGCTTTGAGATGTACTTATGAAAAAAACTGTAAAATATTTCAAAATAAGAATCAAGTCCTTTTAAGCAATACTTATTTTCCTTATTTATCATTATTCAAATTGTCATTTAATACAAAAGCTTCTGCCTGGCCGGTTAATCAGGGTTATCAGCCTCTGCCTGTTTTCCCTGTTGATCATGCAAAAAGAAAGATCTTGGGTAGTTGTGATTTCGGAGATAATAAATTTGAAAAGATGCTTGCTGCACTTATCTCTTATGATATGCCTCAATACATGGTCGAGGGATTTAGTATTCTGAAAGAAAAATCAGAAGAGAGATTCGTACCTGCGCCTAAAGCTATAATGAGCGCAATTTCCTGGTGGTTTGATAACGCCTTTCAGTTATGGGCCGCTGGATCTGCGGAAAAGGGGACATTGTTGTTAGGAGTCCAGCATGGCGGTAATTATGGTATTGCAAAAAATTTATTAGGCGAAGATTTCGAATTAGGGCTAGTTGATAAATTTTATTCCTGGGGTTGGGAGCGTTATGATGCTTATGCGGAAGTTCTGCCGATGCCTGCCCCTAAGTTGATAGAAAAGAAAAAAAGAAAATTAAGGTCAAACAGCCTTAAGCTATTATATGTTACCGGCAGTTACCCCAGATATTTGGTCCAATTTCCCTGGTCAGTAAGTTTTTGGGAGGATTATTTTTTGAATCAAGGGCTATTTATATCAAGCCTCGCGGGTACAGTGCAGCGTCAACTAAGGGTTAGGCCTCACAGGGAAGATTTGGGCTGGGATGTTCGCGAGAGGATAAGGGATCAGTTCCCCCAAGTGAAAATTGAAGACTGGGGTATTCCTTTCTCCAGGAGTTTGAATGAGTGCTCTATATATATATCCGATCATCCACTGCAGGGCACCACTTTTATGGAGGCCTTAAGTTGTAAGAAGCCTACAGTTATATTTTATAATCCTGGTTTTGCAGCTAATATGATAAGGGATGAGGCCAGGGAACTTATTGCTGAGCTGAAGAATAATTCTGTAATTTTTGATGACCCAGTAAAAGCTGCTAACCAGTTGAATTCGGTATATGGTTCTATAGAAATCTGGTGGAATGAACCAAAGCGCCAAAAAGCCGTAAGTAATTTTTTGAATAGGTTCGGAAAATCTTCTTCCAACTGGTTAAGGGATTGGTCCCGAGAAATGTCAAATTGTATAGTAACCCAGAATAAGCGGGCCATAGTTTAGGGATGAGAAAAGTATATTTTTCCAACTATATCAGGATTTATTTCTGGCAAATTCTGGCAATTGCGTTAAATTTACTTTCAATGTTTATTGTTATTCCACGCCTTAGCCATACTCCTTCAATTTACGGTATCTATTCCTTATGTATCGCCGTATCTATTTTCTTAATTTATGCGGATTTTGGATTTATCAATGCGGGGTACAAATTCGCCAGTGAGAGTTTCGCCAGAGAAGACCTCGATGAAGAGATCAGGATAGTCGGATTTGTAGGTTTTATCCTGTTTGTCTTTGTAGTTTTTTACAGTATTGTAATGTTATTTTTTTCATTCCATCCTCAATTTTTAATAAAAAAGCTTATTGGCCAGGAAGAACTAAAGATCGCTTCCCGTCTTTTGTTTATTTTAGCCTTGAGCTCGCCGGCCATACTGTTGAATAGATTCATGCAGATTGTTTATGGGATAAGATTGGAAGATTTTCTTTTTCAGAAGGTTCTGATCATCTTTAACCTGGCCAAGATAGCGTCGGTTATTTATTTCTTCAACAATACAAAATATGATATAGTCGGATATTTTTTCTTTTGCCAGTTAATGACTGTAGTAGCGGGTATTGTTTCCGCCTCTTTTGCGATAAAAAGATATAAATACGATTTTAATTTATTATTAAGGTCTTTTCGATTCTCCAAGGAAATTTTCTTAAAAACGAAAAATATTGCATTCGGTTCTTTATTTATTACAGCCACGGCGATCTTATACTATGAGATCGACCCTTTTGTCATAGCCAGGATTTTGGGCGCGGAACAGGTAGCTTTGTACGCTATTGGATTAACCTTACTTTCTTACTTTAGGGCCCTGTTTGGCATGCTCTATGGTCCTTTTCTGGCAAGGTTCAATCATTTTGTTGGTCTCAAAGATGAGCCTGGGCTGCGCAAGATTTATAAAAGCACAATTATATTGATTGCCCCGATTGTTATTTTTCCTATTCTTACCATTCTTGCCTTAATGAAGCCATTTGTTTATTCCTGGGTTGGCAATGGCTATAGCCCTTCGGTTGTAGTTTCACAGTTCCTGGTTGCCTGCTTCATTTATGGATTTTTATCCTATCCGGCTTCAATCCTGATGCTTGCGCAAGAGAAAATACGAATGCTGTATATAGTCAACGCAATTCTTCCCCTTATTTATTGGACAGGGATAATATTAACTATTTCACACTTGGGTATTGCAGCATTTTCCCTGTTCAAATTTGTTACCTTTAGCATCTTGGGGGTAATATTTTTCATTTTTTCAAAGAACTTCTTAAAAATGACAACTCTTTGTTTCCTGAAGAAGATTATGCTCCCGGCAATTATCCCCAGCGTTTTCTTATTTTATTCCGCTTCGAAAATATTCAGATTCCTGCCTGTCGAAAAAGGCAATTTTAATTTTTTTATTTCCGCTTCGACAATTTGTATAATTTCGTTTTTTTCGATATTGTTGTATTGTCTTTTTTCCAAAGAGCACCGGGAGCTGCTGAATAATTTATACGGGAAATTTATTAAAAGAAATGAAATTTTACTGGAGCAATAGCGAATATGAATTGTAGATTTTGCTCATCGTTCCTGAAGCATGAATTTATAAGCCTCGGCTCAACCCCTTTGTCAAATGCCTTGTTATCAGAGGGGCAGTTAGGCAGAGCAGAGGCCGTATATCCGCTGAAGGCCTATGTATGCGAGAATTGTTTCCTGGTTCAGGTGCCTGAGTTTGAGAGCCCAGAAAATATTTTTGATAATTATTTATATTTTTCTTCCTATTCAGAGACCTGGCTTAAACATGCCGAGGATTATGTTGAAAAGATTATCCCTTTTTTAAAAATTAGTAAAAATTCTTTCGTGGTAGAGATTGCCAGTAATGACGGTTATTTACTGCAGTATTTCGTTAAAAAAGGTATACCCGTATTGGGAGTCGAGCCTGCCCAGAATGTGGCGGATATCGCCAGACAAAAAGGTATTCCTACGGAGGTAGCGTTCTTTGGGGTTGAACTGGCAAAGCAATTGGCCGCTCAAGGCAAATCTGCGGACCTTATTGTAGGGAATAACGTTTTAGCCCATGTTCCCGATCTTAACGATTTCGTAAAGGGCTTAAAGATCCTTTTAAAGCCCCAGGGAACAATTACCCTGGAATTCCCTCACCTTATGAATTTAATTGAGGAAAAGCAATTCGATACGATTTACCATGAACACTTTTCTTATTTTTCGCTTATAACTGCTGAAAAAATATTTACAGGTCATGGATTTACTATTTTTGATGTGGAGACGCTGCCTACGCATGGGGGTTCTTTACGTATCTACGCCAAACACCGGGAGGACAATTCCAGGAGTATTTCGAACCGGGTTACCGGATTGATAGAGAAGGAAACGGAAGCCCGGTATACAGATATCCGTTTTTATTTAACTTTTGAAGAAAAAATCAGATCCCTGAAAAATGATATACTGAAATTCTTTAATCAGGCAAAGAAAGAAGGTAAAACCATTGTTGGTTATGGCGCTCCTGCCAAAGGCAATACTTTGCTTAATTATTGCGGTATCGGGACGAATTTTATAGAGTATACGGTAGACAAGAACCCGCATAAACAAAGTAAATATCTGCCGGGAAGCCATATTCTCATTGAATCACCCAAAAAAATACTGAAAACCAAACCCGATTATTTATTAATTCTTCCCTGGAATCTTAAAGAAGAGATTATAGCTCAAAACAGTTCCGTAAGGGGATGGGGAGGTAAATTCGTAACGTTAATCCCTGAAGTGAGGATTTTAAAATGAAATTCAAAAAGACAAAACTAAAAAGACTCTATGTCATCAATCCGGAATTTAAAAAGGACGCAAGAGGTTTTTTTGCGCGCTCATTTTGCGAGAAGGAGTTTGGGGAGCGTAATTTGAAATTTCGGGTTAGGCAATCCAATATTTCGTATAACAAAAAAAGAGGGACCTTACGCGGTATGCATTATCAGATCGCTCCGCATAAAGAGAGAAAGCTGGTAAGTTGTATCCGGGGAGCAATATATGATGTAGTAATTGATTTACGTCCGGGTTCCCGGACATATTGTAAATGGCTGGCGATCAAGTTGGTTGACCGGGATTACGCATCGGTTTATATTCCGGGAGGCTTTGCGCACGGTTTTCAATCTTTGACTGATGATACGGTTGTGTTGTATCAGATGTCGGAATTCTATCATCCGGAATCAGCGCGGGGATTAAGATGGGATGACCCGGAGTTCAAGATCAGCTGGCCCATATCGCCCTGTATTTTATCAAAAAAAGATTCAGGTTATCCGGATTTTAAAGGTTAAATTATGAAAAAGGTTATTTTAACCGGGGCAAGTGGTTTCATAGGAAGACAAGCTATCCCGTTCCTGATAAAAAGCAATTATGAAGTGCATGCTGTTTTTTGTAAATGGAAAACGAAATTTAAAGGGCATCCGAGACTCTTCTGGCATAAATGCGATCTTCTAGATTTTGCTGCGCAAAGAAAATTGTGCGCTAGAATAAAGGCGAGCTACCTGCTTCATTTCGCCTGGTATACCGAGCCGGAAAAATATTGGGTTTCTTTGGAAAATATCCGCTGGGTGCAGGCAAGTTTAGATCTTTTACTGAATTTTGTGAAGAATGGAGGGAGGAGGGCGGTATTTGCCGGTACTTGCGCTGAATATGATTGGAATTACGGCTATTGTTCTGAAAAAGTTACTCCCTTAAAACCGGCTACCCTTTACGGGGCATGCAAAAATAGCCTGGAAAATATCTTAAGGAAATTTTCTTCGCAGTTAGGTTTGAGCTATGCCTGGGGCAGGTTGTTTTATTTATACGGACCCTACGAAAACCCTAGACGGTTGGTTCCTTCGGTTATTCACACTTTACGAAAAAAAGAGATTATGCGGTGCAGTCATGGTAATCAAATCCGCGATTTTCTTTATGTTGGAGACGCGGCAGAGGTATTTGTTAAACTTTTAAACAGCGATATCTGCGGCCCTATAAATATCGCTTCAGGACAGCCTATTACGGTAAAGGAAGTTGTTTCCATAATTGCGGAAAAGATGGGTTGTCGGGATTTAATCAGCTTTGGCACTAAGCCCGGCTTGATTGAAGAAGCGCCATTGATTTTAGCGGACATTGCCCGTTTGACTAAAGAAGTGAGGTGGAAACCGAAGTATGATATCTTTTCAGGATTGGATCAATTGATTAACCAAAAATAATATGATTTCTTGTCCTATTTGTAGATCTAACCAGACTTTTGTGTTTTTATCGCGTAAACAGGTTCCAGTCCACCAGAACTTGGTGAGCCTTGACCAGGAGTCGGCTCTTGAAGTAGAGCGCGGCGACCTGAACCTATCATGCTGCCGCGAATGCGGTTTTATTTTTAATGCTGCCTTTGATGTTTCAAAGTTAAAATACGGGGAAAATTATGATAATGCGCAGACCTATTCGGGATTTTTTCAAGAATATTTAAAAGAGCGCGCAAATTATTTAATTTCAGAAAAGGTGCTGCGTGATAGTGTAATTGTGGAGGTCGGATGCGGAAAAGGAGAGTTTTTGAAATTACTGACTGTCGAAGAATCAAACGGGAATGTCGGCTATGGATTTGATCCGAGCTATGTAGGGGAAACGACCCTGTTTGACGGCAGGTTAAGGTTTGAAAAGCGACTGTACGGAACGGATTGCGTTGAGGTTAAGGCGGATGCCGTAATTTGCAGGCATGTTGTCGAACATATTACCGATCCTTTAATGCTGCTTAGCCGGATAAAGTCGGCTTTAAAGAATTCACCTCAGGCTAGGGTTTTCTTTGAGACTCCATGTGCGGAATGGATATTACGGAATAAAGTAATTTGGGATTTTTTTTATGAACATTGTTCTTTATTTACTATTCATTCGCTAACCACGCTGTTTGACGTTTCAGGGTTTGAGGTGATTGATATAGAGCATGTTTTTAACGGACAATATCTATGGTTAGAGGCGCATTTGGGGCAAGGGAAAAAACCTAGTAAGAGATCTCCCGGTAATATTCCTCAATTAGCTGAGCAATTTACGCCCGCCGAAGATATTCTAATCAAGAAATGGAAGAATTCCCTAAAGCAATTATCGGAAAAAGGGAAAGTGGCAATTTGGGGGGGTGGTTCTAAAGGCGTAACTTTCATAAACCTTGTCGATTTTGAACGAAAATTAATTGATTCAGTTGTCGATCTTAACTCCCGTAAGCAAGGTAAATTTATCCCCGGGACCGGTCACCCTATCATTTCTTATCGGAATTTGCCTGAGCGGGGGATTACCGATGTTGTATTAATGAATCCGAATTACTATTCTGAAGTAAAGATGCTGTTGCATAACAATAATATAAACGTTAATTTATTGCATTAACAAAAAGGATGAATAAAATAACACCTTTGATTACAACAATTATTCCTACCTTCCGCAGGCCAACATTATTACGGCGCGCGATAAAGAGCGCGCTAAATCAAACTTATCCGCATTTTCAGGTTTACGTTTATGATAATGCTTCCGGGGATCAGACTCAAGAGATAGTTGCTGAAATAGCAAAGAATGATCACCGGGTAAAATATTATTGTCACCCCGAAAATATTGGAGTTTTGCCAAACTTCAATTACGGAATGGAACATGTCGAAACTCCTTTTTTTTCGTTTCTTTCTGATGATGATATTCTTTTGCCGGAGTTTTACCAAACTGCAGTGGAGAGCTTTCAAAGCCACCCTGGGGCAGCTTTCTTGGTCACAGCTACTTTATTCAGGGATAATAAATGCAATATATGGGATTCTTTTGGACTCAAATGGATTTCAGGATTATATCAACCTCCGGAGGGATTACTGGCAATATTGAAAAATGGCCCTCCTGCCTGGACAGGGATTGTTTTCTGCAAAAGGATTATTGAACGAATCGGCATGTTGGATACGGAGGTAGGCGCAGCTATAGACCTGGATTTTATGCTACGGGCAGCCGCTCATTTTCCCTTTGTTGTTTCATTAAAACCGGGAGCTGTTTTTTTATTCCATGCTTCGTCAACCAGCCGCCGGGGGGATTTTTCTTTTATCTGGCCGGGCTGGCTTAAGATGGTTCGCAATCTGGAGGGTAATAGGCATCTCTCTCCGGAGGTCCGTAGCCAGGCTGTCCAAATGTTAACAAAACGGCTTAAAAAATCGCTGTATTATGTCGGGTATAAGTCTATTTCATGCAGGAATTTTGAGGATGTCTATAAAATATCTGGGGTTCTGCGCAACAATTGCCATTTAAATATAATGGGTAGTTTTTTTTCGGTAATAGCAAAAATTGGTAATTGTCTGCCCAAGACTTTTAATTTCGATATTCTTATGAAGGTAATCCGTAAGGTTTCTTTAACGAAAAGATCGCTCTGTTTGCGGAGAAGCAAGATCGCTCCTTCTATTTTTAGGTATGTTAGAGAACTGGAAAATGAGGCTTAGGGATGGATATAATGGAAGCAAAAGGTAAAAGTAAGATCATTGATTATGCCGGGCTGTTTTTTGTTGGTTTTCTTTCGTTAGGATACCTGCTGTATTATAGGAATTTTGCCAAATTACATATTAATTTATCTATTATAGGTGCGCCATTTTTTATAGGGGATATAATTTTTACAATTTGCTTTTCTTTGTTTGTTCTGAAATGGTTGTTAAGCCGTAAAAGGATAAGCATGTTTTCCATCCTGCTTTTACTATATTGTATTTTCGTTGGCGTAAAAACATTCCTGGGCTATTCTTTCTGGGGCTCGCTAGCCTTAAGACATTCTGTTTTATTCTTTTATCCACTTTTCGCGGTTTTTTGCTACAGTTTTTATAGAAAAGATTTCTTTGGAACAAGGAGAAGACTATTTTTGATTTTTCTATTTATTTTAATCTTTAAATTTTCGGTATTCCATCCATATTTTTCTCTGACCTGCCTGGTAATAACGCTGGTTTTGATAAATTCTTGCCCGCAAGGAAAATTTAAATATATTTTGTATATTTTACTCTTGGCTGTATTTCCTTATGAACTATTATTTAATACCTCGCGTACATTTATAACTAGTAATCTATTGGCGATTATGTATATAGGTTTCGGTTTATTGTATATTTCGAAGATAAATAACCTGAAAAAAATTGTTTTTTATTTGTTTTTTATTTTCTTTATTTTTTATGCTGTAACAAGAAGTTCTAATCCCAATGAGTTAGGATCTTTGGTAAAGTATAAAGTCCTTATTAAAAAATATAACAATTCAATGGAACTCTTACGCATTAAAGAACCTGTCTTTATCGAGCCAAGATTTAACATAAAGTTATATAATGAAGAAAGCGATGAATTTAAAAAAATTGACCAGAACAAAATTAGACAATGGATTAAAGCCTTAACCAGTTATTTTAAAGAAAAAAATACTGCTCCTATAGCTAAGATTCCCAGTAAAAGTCCATCTCCTTTAATTATTATACCTGATAAAGGAAATGTTCCAACTGTGCTGCCAGAAACCAGTCCTAAAAAAATAGATAAAGCTGACATCCGGGTTGGAAGTGCCAAGAGCTCTGTAAAGTTTCAAGATAAACTTACCGTTATAAGGCCAGAAAAGCCGGTTACACCGGTAAGAAGCATCGATACTCCTTATGAAAATAGCTTATTTAGAATCTTTATTTGGGAGGAGGCTTTGAAGGAATTAAGGAGTAAGTTGCCTGTATGGGGATTTGATTTTGGTAAACCTTTTAGGTCTCGGACGTTGGAAATTTTAGGTTGGGGGCAGGGAGAATGGAGCAGGGACGGATGGGTCTGCCTGCATAATTCATATATCGACATTCTCTATCGCGGCGGGATCCCGGGGATATTAATGATTACCTGTCTCCTGGTTTTCGCCTTTTTTCTGGTTAAGATTTCTTTCCAGAGGCATTCTGTAAACGGAGTATTGTTAATCGGCATAGTAATAAATTGGTTTTTTGCGGCCAACTTTCTGGAGATTTTAGAAATGCCGTATAGCGCGATCCCCCTATGGAGTCTATTCGGGTTAACTTCAGCTTATTTATTAAAGAATAAAAACCAATGAAAATCCTAGTTATTCACAATCATTATCTGGAAAAGGGCGGAGAAGACGAGGTATTCAATGCGGAAGTAAAATTATTAGAAGAACACGGCCACAAGGTAATTCTTTATGAAAAAACGAATGAGTATATCAAAAGCCTTCCATTCCTTAAAAAGTTTATTTTTGCTTTTACGGAACCAAGTTTTTCCAAGACTGTTTATGAAGAAATAAAAGAAATTGTAAAAAAGGAAAAACCCGATATTGCGCACGTACATAATATTTTTATTTGTATTACTACTTCGGTATATGCTGCCTTAAAAGAAGAAGGTATCCCGATCGTTCAAACCCTCCATAATTATAGATTTTTCTGCTCTAAAGGCACCTTCTTCAACAACGGGGTGATCTGTGAAAGATGTAAAAACAGGAATTTCTTTAACGGAGTAGTGAGGAAATGCTGGAGGAATTCTTTTTTCCTCTCTTTTTTTTCGGCAAGACTTCTTGATAAATGGGGTTCTTTTTTTAAAAATATAGATTCATACATAGTGTTGAGTAAATTTAGCAGAGATAAATTCGTTGAATTAGGACTAGATGGGCAAAGAATGTATTTAAAAACAAATTTCTTAACGACCGAGCCTACTGGTATCAAGCAAGACCGTAATTATGCTGTTTTCATCGGTAGGATTGTTGATTATAAGGGGATTGGGACACTAATGAAGGCTTTTAAGATCAATCCTACTTTTAATTTAAAAATTATTGGTGACGGTCCGTTGAATAATGAAGTACGTGATTGTGCCGCTACATACGATAATGTTGAATGTTTGGGGCAATTAAACAGGGATTCTGTTTTTAAAGTAATAAACAACTCATCTTTTATAATTTTCCCTTCGGAATGTTACGAAAATATGCCGATGGTAATATTAGAAAGTTTTGCTTCTTCTAAGCCGGTTTTAGCGAGTAAATTAGGATCTATTAAAGAGTTTGTTATCGATGGGGTGAACGGTGTTTTATTTGAGCCTGGAAACGCAGAAGATTTAGCCGCAAAGATTTCTTATCTGTTTTCCCATAATGAAGAACGGATACAAATGGGGGAAAACGCAAATCTAATTTACCGAGAGAAGTTTAATAAGGAAAATAACTATCGGGACCTAGAGGTTATTTATAGAAGAACGATAGAAATAAATAAGAATAAATTAAATTCTTTAACCTTAACCTACTCGCTTGCTGACCAAAATTTTAGACAAGCTAAATCACTAGGAGTTTTTAACGTATCCAGGCAGCTTTTAGAGAATCTAGCGTTACGTTCTTGTTTTACCCGGTTGGACGTTTTAACTAATTCAACTTTGGATGATACGTTGCAATTGTCTGGCCAGGCATCTGCTCAGCACTATAATAAAGCTATTGGTAACAAGATTGGAAGAATTATCTGGGATCAATGGGGAGCGTATGGAGCGGTAAGGAATAATGGCAGCCAATGGCTTTTTTTGCCTAAAGGATTTTCATCTTTGCTAAAACCGCGCGGCTTTAAGCTAGCTGTTTATATACATGATGCAATGCATGATTTTTACCGAAATAACTATCCGGGGGCTATGTCTTGGTTCGAGATTATCTATTTTATTAAATGTATAAAAGCGACGCTTAAAAATTCCGATTTAATTTTCACTAATAGTGATTTTTCTAAAGGTGAATTGAAACGCCTAGCTTACGATTTTAGATTAGAATTACCACCGGTAATAGTTGCTGGTATCGGATTTACCCGCTCAAAAGACGCATTTTCTACGGAACGTAATTCTTTGTTATTGTTGACCAGCGCTTGGCCGCATAAGCTTACCAAGCAAGCTGTAGGATTTATCGAACGCTGGCAAAAAGAGAGTGGTTTTTCAGGGAACATAGAACTAGTAGGAAGTATCCCGGCTGGTTTACATTTACCTCATTTTGAGAGTTGGCGGCACCATCAAAGGCTATCTGAATCAGCGTATAGGCATTTTTTAGCAAAAGCAAAAATATTGTTATTCTTTTCGAAATATGAAGGTTTTGGAATGCCGCCGGTTGAAGCAATGATTGCCGGAGCATGTCCAGTTTTTTCAGATCTTCCTGCTACTCGGGAAATAATGAGCGGAGGGGGTTTTTCATTTTCAAATGATTCATATGAATCATTTGCTCAAGCTATGGATGACGCTTTAAATGCATCGACAACTCAAATACAGCTTTGGGCTGAACAATTACTTGAACGCCATAATTGGAATAAGGTAGTTGAAAAGATTATAAACGGATTTACACAGTTTAAAAAATAGTATGTTCGATAACTTAATAGCCGGAATTTTAAGGATAGCTGGATTAAAGCAATCCCCTGATTCTCAGAAAATAGTTAAAAATACTGGATGGCTTCTTAGCGAAAATGCATTACGTATAGGATTAGGAATTTTTATTGGTTCATGGATTGCGCGGTATTTAGGCCCTGAACAGTTTGGGATGTTAAGTTTTGCTGTAGCTTTTGCCACCCTATTCAGTACTTTCGCTACGTTTGGCCTTGATCCCATTATTGTTCGCAACATTACGGTAAAACCTTTAGATAAAAATAAAATCTTGGGTACTGCATTTTTATTAAAGTTATTTGGAGGGTTTTTTGCTTTATGCCTGACGATAGTTTTTATTTTTTGGTTTAAACCAAATGACCAACTCAGCCGTTGGCTAGTTGGTATTACTGCAGCAGCGATGGTTTTTCAGGCCTTTGATGTAATAAATTTATACTTTCAGGCTGAGATTCAATCAAAATATTCCGTTTGGGCTAGAGGCTTTGCGCTCATAGTTATTAGTCTCGTAAGAGTATTTTTAATTATGCGATGCGCTCCTTTGATTGCATTTGCTTGGGCGAGTTTAATAGAAATTATTTTAGGCAGTATTGTCATTGTCATTATGTACCAATGGAAAAGATTATCTTTGATATCATGGTTGTTTAGAATTGAGATACTTAGGAATTTAATAAATGATGGCTGGTATTTATTCATCGTTTCTATTTTTACTTTGATTCTTACCCGCATCGATCAAATAATGATTGGTCAAATACTTGATAATAAGGCAGTCGGTATCTATGCGGCTACGGTGAGGGTTTCCGAAATGTTTTATTTTTTTCCTTTAGCAATCAAAAGTTCAATTTTCCCGTATATTATTAAATACAAACAAGTGGATGAAGAGTCGTATCTACGGAAAATACAAAAATATTATAATCGTGCGGCTTTGTCTGGAGTAACTATAGTAATTTTTAACATTATTTTGTCTAGGGCTATTATCAATTTTTTATATGGGAAGCAATATCTGGGGGCAGCTACCGTTTTATCTATTCATATATGGTGTGCTTTATTTGTTTGTTTAGGTTCAGCCAGCGATATTTGGTTGATGGCGGAAAATCTACAAAGGTATATTCTATATAGAGCAATTTTTGCAGGGACAAGTAATATTCTATTGAATTTAGTATTAATCCCGCTTTATGGAGTAAAGGGAGCTGCTCTATCAGCGGCTATATCTTATGGAATGTCAGTAGTTTGCCTTGCATTTTTTAAAAAAACAAGGCAGCAAGTAAGGATGCAACTTTCCTTGTTTAACCTTCTTAAGTATGTTAGAAAATAAAACTGTATTCCCAAAATTATGAAAGTTGGCTTTAAATTGCTTGATAGTGAAAGCTGGGGGCTGGGATCATTAAACCCTGGGCAGGGAAGGAATTTTATTGGCGATGAATATATGGCCTTATTTATTCGTAAGGAACTATTAAAATTCGCGGAGGTTGAGTATTGTGAACTTTTTAATAAATATCCGGAGGTTAAATTAGATATTCTTGTATATCTTAATAAAGAAAAACCGGATCTCAAAAAAGCAAAGAAACACGTTGTCTTCTTTCAAAATGCATACCCCGAAGGTAATGACAACGCCTTAAAAGAATTCCAAAGTTATAATTTCGATGGATATATGTTTGCATCAAAAAAGTTGTTGGATTATCATCAACAGTTGGGTTATGAAGGTATTTACCTCCCGTTTGCTACGGATCCAGATTTTTTTAAACCTGTATTATCGCAGGATAAATACAAATTTGAAGTTGCTTATGTTGGGAATAATATTAAGGGTCCAGAACGAACAATTAAGTATATCTATCCAGCTTTTAATTTTAACTTCGGCTTATTTGGTAATTGGGGATTAAAAACTTTTAAAGGCTGGCCATTACCCAGGATGATTTTTAGACCGCATTCTTTGGGTCAGATAAGTATGGATGAGCTGCTGATTCTTTATTCCTCAGCTAAGATTATTTTAAACTGTTCTATTCAGCAACATGCGGACTGGGATACGGTAATAGGCCGTATTTATGATGTAATGGCATGTAACGGTTTTTTAATTTCCGATCCAATCCCATCGGCTAAAAATAAGTTTGGCGATATTATTGAGTTTTCACAAGGAGGAAGAGATTTAGTCAATAAAATTAAGTATTATTTGAAACATGAAGACGAAAGGCTAGAAAGGGCTCAGAAAGGCCGAGACCTTATTCTTAAATCCGAATCCTACGCTTTCAGGGTTAAAGATATGCTTATTTATTTCAAAGAACTCCTATGTACAAGTTACTGATTATGGGAAAACTATATGATAAAAATTGTGGTAACAAATCCTCCCTGGATTTACAGGGATAATTTATTCCGAAAACGCTATGGTGTTAGAGCGGGGTCACGCTGGCCCGGTTCCGGTATGAATCGTAAGTACAATTATGTTCCTTATCCAATGTTTATGGGATACACCGTAAGCTATCTAAGGTCTAAAGGAGTTGAAGCTATCTTTTACGATGCTGTCGCTGAGCACCACCAATACAAGGATTTTTATAAAAGGATAGATTATTACCGGCCCGAGATCGTAATTCAAGAAACTGCGACACCGAGCTTTGAGACTGATATCCGTATCGCAGAAGAGCTTGGTAAAAAATATGAGGTTTGTTTAACAGGCCCGCATGCGTCTTTTTTTGCTGATGAATTGATAAAAATGCCTTTCATTTCCTATATTCTCAAGGGAGAGTATGAATATTCATCATATGAAATGATTGCTACGAGAAGGAAAGGAATATACGAGACGCAGAGGGTACTAAATCTTGATGATTTACCATATCCGTATCGAGATGCGCATATTGTAGGGCTATATAATGAGCCTTGTTGTAGAAAAAAAATAGCCTATCCTCAGATGTGGGTTTATGGAAGCCGGGGATGTGCATATCAGTGTAACTTTTGCTTATGGGTACATACGATGTACAACAAAAAATTGCTTTTACGTGATCCGGATAAGATTATTACCGAAGTTGAAGATAGCGTGGCGCGGTTTGATTTCAAATATCTTATGTTTGATGACGACTGTTGGAATTTAGGCGGTGATGATCGTGTGATAAAACTCGCTAATGGGTTGCAGAAGATTGGGCTCCCGTGGTCTATTTTGGGCCGTATGGATACTTGTGATAAAGAACTTTTTAAATATCTCGTGGACAGAGGATGTGTGGGAATCCGTTTAGGAGTAGAAAGTCTTTCTCAACCACTTTTGGATAAAACGAATAAGAAATTAAAAGTAACTCAAGTAATGGATGTATTGAATTATCTTAAGAGTTTAGATGTTAGTGTATACTTGTGTTTTATGCATTATATGCCGGGAGAGACGAAAGAGGACAGGAGGGAGCAGGCTCATAAGATAAGAGAATTGGGTTTTAAGCATCAAAATCCTCCCTGTATTCCTTTTCCCGGGACTCCTTATTATACAGAGATGCTCAGGAAATGTAGAGATATCCAGAAGGTGCGTTGGCAAGAATATGATGGCGGGAATATTGGATTACATTTAGAACGGATTGTATCTTCTATGTTTTCGTAAAAGTACATTGTAAAAGGATAGAGTTATGAAAAAGATACAACTTATTAGCCCTCCAGCATATGGGCTCAAGGATAAATTAGCGTATCCTCCTTTAGGACTTTTATATCTTGCTTCCAATATAGGGAAGTTTCAGGATATCCGAATAAAAAATATGCTCTCTGAAAATGAGCTTTTAGAAAATGGTTTTGACATTTTTGGTGTCTCAATCCACAGTAGTGCAAGTTATGGTTCCGCTAGAGAGATTATGCGGCGCATTCGCATTGATAATAAGTCTGCGTTAATAGTTGTAGGTGGTGCATTCCCTACGAGCATGGCAGAGTATACTTTAAACAATACTGAAGCTGATGTTGTAGTAATTGGTGAAGGAGAACGGGTGTTTGCTAATTTATGTAGAGAGCAGGATTTTTCAAAAGTAAAAGGTATCGCTTTTAAGAAAGGTACTGAAATTATCCGCAATGAACTTGAACCGTTGATAGATAATCTGGATACGATTAAGTTTCCGTCGCGACATCTCCTACCCAAAGAAATGATCAGGCATGAGGGCAAGGTTCATCATAGTGATCAGCCGGCAACTACCATTTTCGGTACACGTGGGTGTTTGTTTAACTGTGGTTTTTGCGATACAGAACTTTGGCGTAGGCAATGGCGAAGCAGGAGTCCAGAAAATATGGTTGAGGAGATCGAATTGATCAAAAGAGAATATGGGATTCGTTGGTTTCGTTTCCCAGACGACTGTTTAAACTTGAATAGAAAGTGGTTTTTTGATTTTTGTGATAAAATAACGTCCTCTGGAATAAATTGGACAATGCTTTCAAGGGCAGATGTCTTAGATCCGGAGATGCTGAAAAGAATGAAAGCTGCCGGGTGCAGAGAGATATTTTTTGGTTTTGAGACCGGTTCCCAGAAGTTACTGGATCTGATGCAGAAGAAGATTTCTGTGGATGATAATATACGGGCGATTAAAATGTGTCAGCAAGCAGGGATCCTTAGCTGTGCGTATATGATGTTTGGTTTTCCAGGGGAAGATGAGGAAACTGTCAGGGAGACCAAGGATTTTCTGCTTAAGGCTAAGCCGGATAAAAGCCGCCTGAGTCAATTCATACCTGTTCCTGGATCGGATGTCTGGAAGCATCCGCAAAAATACAGAGTTAGGATTAAGGAGAATTTCAGCGAACACTGGTATTTTGATACTCCAGATTTTGCTGTGGAATACGACTATATCGGAAATAAAAGAATGGAAACGCTTCGTAGGGATTTAAATAAATTCTATAAGTCACAAGGCTACTTCTCAGGATGGGGGGAAGCCAAATGAAACGTATAAGTGTGCTAGATTATCTGAAACTCAGGGTATTATCCTATCATCATGAAGCGGAGATGCTTAAAAAAGGCAAGATGCCCCCTCCGCGCATGGCGATTCTTTACCCAACCTATCTTTGCAATCACCGATGTATCGGTTGCGATTACACAGAATTAAATGAGACTAAACATTCCCTTGGAGAAACAGAATTTATGAGCGTTATTGATCAACTTATTGATATTGGTATTAAAGGTATTGAATTTTGCGGAGGAGGTGAACCGACGCTTAATTCTTCACTTCCAAAGGTATTAGATAGGCTTATCAGCTCTAATGTCTCTTTCGGCATCTTGACCAATGGTACCAATCTTACACCTGAACTTCGGGAAAAGCTGGTGAAATACGGTTCCTATTGTAGAGTAAGCCTTGAGTCAGCTTCGGAAAAAGTTTTTAATGCCTATAAGCGCCCCGTTAATGAAAAAGTTGGTTTTAAAAAAGTAATTGCAAATTTAGAAAACCTTATAAAACTTAGAGACGAACATAAAAAGGAAAGCAAGCTACAGATATCCATGAAGTATAGTATTGATTCCAATAATTACAAGGATGTGGTTAGTGCCGTGGCTCTTGCAGGCAAGATAAAGGTTGATTCCCTGCAGTTTAAACTGGTAAGAAACATGCCCTCTGAACTTAAAAATAAAAGAATTTTATCCGCGCTGCTGAATAAGATTGAGAGCTTAAGGTCTAAATATCCAAGGGTGACGATCATACCTGATTTTGATAAAACGGCGCTCAAAATCAATTGCTGGCTTTCGCCTCTTCAGCTGGTTGTAGATCCATTTGGTAATGTTTATATATGCTGTTACTATCGCCACCGCGCCAAAGAGCACTGTTTGGGGAATATGCTCAAAACTCCTTTAAGGGATATCTGGTATTCCCATAAGCACTGGTCAAAGATAAGAAATATCAAAAAAGAGGATTGTAATAAATACGACTGTCGTTTCCATTACTATAATGAACTTATGCAAAAATTAGTCATCGACGATATAGGTCAACTGAACTTTATTTGATATTTTATGCGATGAAAATAATTAATAAAACCCTGAACCTTGAAGAATTGAAGTTGGACCCTCAATCTAGGATCATAGGAGAGATTATGGGGTTAATACACATTTTTGAAAGTAAGGGGCTTAAGTTTACGACTTATCAGGCTGAATTTGATTCCGGATGGGGAAAAGATGATATCTGGTTTAAGCGCAAGCTCTGGGAAATTTCTACCATAGTAGTAAACAGTGCTCCGCTAAGAGATATGAAAGTTTTAGATTGCGGAGGAGCCAGTACGATCTTTAGCTTTTACCTGGCGTCAAAAGGGTGCCACGTATACACAATAGACATTGATTGGCGCAAACAAGGAATAGTAGAAAATGCTGATTTTGTATCTCAAACGATGGGGCTGGGAATGCATAATCTAAAGGGGAATATGACTCAGATGCCTTATGAAAATAATTTTTTTGACAGAGTTTTTAGCGTATGCGTCCTTGAGCACTTGTCGTATAAAGAACAGGATAAAGCGATTAAAGAGATGTCCCGGGTGCTTAAGCCGGGAGGGATTATGGCTCTTACATTTGATTACGGCCCTTTTGCCCATGGAGGGAAATACGAGGATATCCGTAGATTAAATGAGCGTGTAGTTATTCCTTCGGGGCTGAATATCCTTGAGAATAGCGATTATCTGGAAAACGCTTGGTTTGGGGAAATATCCGGAAAAACATGGGGCGTACTTTTTCTTACAAAAAGTGGCTATTCTAAAAGATTACTAACTTGTTCAAGGCCTAACAGCAGGATAGCGGCATTTTTGAAGTGTGACTTAAGCACTATAAAAAGTATGATTATAAATATACTGATTGGGCTTGGTATCAAAAAAGACTCTTTTCTTTAATTAGGGAAAATTGCCTTGTAGCATAGTTGAACTCTTACTAAACCGAATTTATTGTGAATGTGTCAATCACGGTTTGATTACGATGTTCTCTTAGAAAAAATAGAAAGGTTATAAAGTGAATAAGGATAAATTTGATATTCCCGTGTTGCTATTAATTTTTAATAGGCCTGATACGACATTTAAGGTTTTTGAACAGATCAAAAAATGTAAGCCTTCTAAGCTTTTCATTTCCGCAGATGGGCCTAGAGAAGGAGTAGCAAAAGATAAAGAGAAGTGTGACCAAGCTCGAAAAATTATTGAACAAATTGACTGGGATTGCGAGACGAAGACCTTTTTCAGGGAAAGGAATTCAGGTTGCAGGACTGCTCTTAGTAGTGCCGTTAACTGGTTCTTTGAAAATGTTGAAGAAGGAATTATTCTTGAGGATGATTGCTTGCCGGACTTTACTTTTTTTAGATTTTGCAAAGAACTTTTAGAGTATTACAGAAATGATAAACGGATTACGATGATAAGCGGAAGTAATTTCCAATTTGGCAGGAAGTTTACGGAATACAGCTATTATTTTTCAAGATATACCATTATATGGGGTTGGGCATCCTGGAGAAGGGCATGGAAATATTATGATGTGGATATGAAATTATGGCCTGAAGTCAGCGAGAAACGATTACTTCTTAATATCCTTGAAGATAGAAAAGAGGTTTCCTACTGGAGTAATATTTTTGAAAAAGTATATCAGAGGAAGATCGATACATGGGATTACCAATGGTTGTTTGCCTGCTGGTTGCAGAACGGTATCGCTATTGTTCCGGATGTGAATTTAGTGTCAAACATTGGTTTTGGGAGTAGCGGTACGCATACTATGGCCAAGAGTATAGTGGCTAACCTGGAAAAAAAACATGTTGAATTTCCTTTGTTGCATCCACCTTATATATTTCGAGATATGATAGCGGACAGATTGATTGAAAAATATCAGTATAGTTCTCCGAGACTCTATAAAAAAATAATCAATATAATTTATGGCCGTTAAGTGATTTTAAAAATAGGAGATAAATAGTGAGTTCCTACACTGATGAGAAGCCGGGCAGCGGAATTACTAAAGACGAGCGCGTAGATGTTATTATTACGACCTATAACGGCGAGAAGCATATCTTGCAACTTTTAGATTCGCTCGCAAAACAATCTTTTCAGAATTTCAATTACATTATAATTGACGACCATTCTATCGACCGGACAGTCAGGGTTATCCGTGATAGATTCCCGGGGGTTAAAGTTATAGAGCAGTCTCGCAATCGCGGACCGGCGTATAACAGGAATATTGCGGCGCGTATGGGTAACAGTGCATATCTTGTCTTTTTAGATGACGATGTTATTCTTAAGGATCAGGATTGGATTAAAAAGGGTATTGCTTATCTGCAGGGTGATCCTAAAATCGGGCAAATTGCGACTATGGTTGTGAGTGGTTTCGACTCGGATATTATACTGGATTGCGGAATTAAAGGGGAAGGCCCTACATTCGCAGGAGCGTTCTATAAAAAGCATCAAGATCTTGTCTTGAATAATCATAAAATTTCCGGTAAAGTTTTGGGCGCTTGTTCTGCGGGCACTGTTATCCGGAGGAATATCTTTGAGTTGATCGGTGGCTTTGATGCAAAATATTATTACATTAGTGAGGACTTAGATTTAAGTATTCGGGTGCATTTAACCGGTTATGATGTAGTTTATTTACCTGATATGATTACGTATCACTTGGAGAGCCAGGCGATGAGTAAGAGGGCCCGGGAGAAGCGGTACTTATACTTTCGTAATAATTTTTTTGTCTTATTAGAGCATTATCCCCTGAGCCATATTTTAAACAAAATTTTCCGATGGCAGAATTTCTATTTCTTTAGATCAGAGTTCTGGTTGAGGGCGAAGAAATTCTTTCAGAAACGTCCGATAGTTTTTGATGAAAGAGTCCGGAAAGAGGTAAACTCTAAGAGTTGGAAGATTTTCGTATTTTTTAGAATGTCGGCTTCCATATTCTTTAACTTCCCGAGGATTATGTTTAAGCGATGGAGGGTAGATTGTTTTAGGAAAAGGCCACGTCGATACCTACTCGAGCTCAATAAAGAAATGGAAGATAGATTAGCACTTTCTTTACCGGTGAAAAGTTTAGTTTTTCAGATTACCAATAAATGCAATGCTACCTGCAAGATGTGTTTTCTACGGCAAGAACTTAACAAACCCGCAAAATTTCTCACTTTAGAAGAGATTCGTCTATTTACGGTATCATTAAGTGATGTAAATAATGTTGTTTTAGGAGGCGGTGAACCTTTTCTCAGGGAGGATATAGATAAAATCTGCCGGTGTTTTATCGATAATAGGTCAGATGTCTGTATTACGATCCCCACAAACGGATATGACCCCAGACGTATCTATGAAAAAGTTAAAGGTATTCTTGCTTACGGCAGCCGGGATTTAATAATTAGCCTTTCTTTAGACGGGATGGAAGAATATCATGATCAGAATCGGGGGGTCGAGGGGTTGTTTAAAAAAGTACACCAAAGTTATGAAGAACTTGAGAAACTTTGTTTTTTTTATCCCGAAGTACTTCAGATACAGGTAAATACCTGTGTGACTAAAAAAAATATAGACCAGCTCGGAAAACTTGCAGCATTCATTCATGACTTTATGCCAAAGGCTAAATGGTTCCTTGAACCTGTTCGGGGTTCTTCTGATCCAAATGAAAACGAGGCTCTTTCTTTCGACGAATGGCGATTATTAAAGGAAAGCCTCGGTAAATTATTAATTCAGCATCCGCCTTCAAGAAGAAATATATTGAGCACACTATTTGAATACAGTCTTAAAGCGCTTCAAAACCAAAGCCAGCCGGTTCCTTGTCGCGCAGGCAATGAATTTATAGCAATTGATTATTGCGGCAACATTTCTTCCTGTGAGATTCTTCCGTATTCGGGAATCAATATACGTCAACTGGATTATAATATTAATCATCTTTTAGCTTATGAGGAATGGAAGAGGATTCTACGTAGTATCAAGCGCGGGGAGTGTTATTGTACGCATTTTTGCTGGTTGAGTTATAGTTTGATGGTTACAGGGCGTTTATGAAAAAACTGTCCAGTTTACTATTATGGTATGACACAGCAAGAGTTGGGTATCGCTTTAAGTGAGATTAGGAAATTGCTGAAGATTCCGCTCGCTTAATTCACTAATTATATCAGCATTCAGGGTATAATATGTCAAGAGAATCGATTATAGCATAGTAAAAAGAGGCCTTAAGGCAGAATGTTTAGTATACTGACTAACAAAAAGGATTCGTAGAGATGTTGAAAAATATTAGTAGATATATTCATAAAAATTTTACTCCTCTTTTTGTAAGTATTGTTTGTATATATGCGCTATACCTGAGAATTATGGTTTTATATCACCATACGTTATGGGCTGATGAATTGTATGAGTTAAGTTATATGAAAGGGACATTTTTAGAACTTTTAAATGCGTTACCAAAATTCGGCTATTGTTCATATTTATTTGGTGATGCCTATCTCTTTTTTCCGTTTTTCAAAATTTTTTCGTATAATAAATGGGGTCTAGCAATACCTTGCATAATTGCCAGCATTATAGGTTTTTATATATTATATCGTATCTGTAATCGGTATTTTAAGTCAATTTGGGCATATCTTATTACTTTTAGTATTGTTTGTTTTAATGCAACCTTAATTACACATGCCACTGAAATAAGGGCCTACGCTATATTGCCTACGCTTGCCTTGGCTATGTTATATTTGTTCCAAAGGATAAACGATCTAAATTTTAAACTAAGCATACCAAAAAGAATCGGAGCGATTATATTTTCTATCCTGGTGATCTGGTTCCATGTTTATGGGATCATAATGTTCTCCAGCTGCCTTTTGTTCACTCTTTTAACTAAATATGATGAGAAGGATTTTAAAACTTATTTAAGAAGTGCTCTTGCTTTTGCGGCTATCGTTTTATGTTTTTCTATGCCTCTTTGGATATATTCCGTATTTGGGCCGCATTATGTGGTTGCCCAGAATAATCTGGATCCTTTTAAATATATTCCCAACCCTTTCCTTAATGCCGTGGGTTTTTTAAAAGGCATAATTTGTAACCTTATCGGTTTTAAGCCATTATATTTTTTACTTATAGGCGTATTTATACCGGTCGTTTTCTCTTATGCAGGCAGATACAAACAATTATTGTTCCTTTTTATTACTGTTGTCATCCCCATTGTTTGCATTTTTCTTTTTGATTTGGCCGGGAAATATTGGTTTTTGCAGAGGCAATTTGCCTGGACGATGCCGTTATTTGCATTTTTTTTAGGGTGGGCCTGGGATGGATTCTTTTCTTATATTGCTAAGCGTAAATAATAGGGAGGAAGGTCAAGATGAATTCTAATTATAAGCTTTCTATAATAGCACCGGTTTATAATGAAGAGAATAATATAAAGCCATTTATGGAGAGGATATTAACGGTTATTCATGATCTCCGGTGTGATTATGAAATTATCTTTGTATCGGATCCGTGCACGGATAACACCGAAGACATTATCATGAATTTGCGTAGAAATTATCCCGCAGTCAAGCTTTTGAAGATGTCTCGCAGGTTCGGACAGCCGGCTTGCACTATAGCAGGCATACATTATGCCACCGGCGATGCTTGTGTAGTAATTGATGTTGATCTTCAAGACCCCCCGGAAGTCATCGGAGAGATGGTAAAAAAATGGAAGGAAGGCTACCACGTAGTTTATGCTCAAAGGGTAAGCCGCAGGGGAGAGACTCTCATAAAAAGGGTAGTTTCTTATCTAGGGTACCGTTTAATTAATAAGATGGCAGACGTCAAAATTCCCGCTAATACCGGGGATTTCCGCTTAATGAGCAAAGAAGTGGTCGGGCATTTGAAAGAACTGAAAGAGCATGATGGGTTCTTACGCGGATTAGTGGCGTACATAGGTTTTAGCCAAATCGGCATACCCTATCATCGTGATAAGCGGTTTGCAGGCAAGGGCAACTATAATAGGCTTTTTGGCTCCATACGTATAGGATTAAATGGCGTCTTCGGTTTCTCTAAATATCCTTTGCACTTGATATCTATCTTAGGTGTAATTATTTCTCTGTTTAGCTTCTTGTTTGGGATGACATATTTGTTACTAAAACTATTAAATTTTGATATTAAATGGGGTAATCCTACCCTGGTTATCTTGATTTCTTTTTTAAGCGGGCTCCAACTGTTGAGCCTAGGGATAATGGGTGAGTATTTTGCGCGTATATACGATGAGATGCAAAAGAGGCCGGCTTATATAATAGATAAAGCTGTTGGCTTCGAGGGTATTAAATAATATCGATATCGGAATGATGAAAGAAATGGTCGAAAAAATCCTGCCCGGAGCAGTCTATGAAGGAAGTTTTAAAATTGACGGAAGGAGCTATCCGTTTTTCAGTTTTTGTCAGCCCGATTCCGGAAATGGCTGGTCAGATCAGTTGACCCGGCAATTAAAGGATTTTACGAAGGAGCATCCCATTGATTGCTATAACCGCAAGCTTGCCATAGACGGAATTAAAGACAAACTGGCTAATGAAAATTGCTGTTATCTGGATGTCGGTTGTTCTTCCGGCCATATGCTGGAAATTATACTAAAAGACTTTCCAAATGTACATGCTGTAGGCACGGATTATTTTTCTGAAGGCCTGATGTATTGTCACCAGCGCCTGCCGGATATTCCGCTGTTCCAGATGGATTTGGTAGATTGCAAGTTTTCGGATAATTTGTTTGATGCGGTAACTTGCCTTAATGTATTAGAACACATTAAGGATGACGAGGCAGCTTTAAAACAATTGTTCAGGATTGTAAAGCCCGGAGGAAAATTAGTAGTGACTGTTCCGATGGGGCGCAGTCTCTATGATATATACGATCAGGTGCATTACCATATACGCAGGTATGAAGCTAACGAACTTATAGATAAAGTTCAATCTGCCGGTTTTAGTATTCTAAAACATAACCATTTCGGAACATTTGTTTATCCGGGATTTTATCTAGTAAAGCGAATCAATAGTTGGAAATTCCCCCGGTCTATTGATTATGAAAATAAACAGGTTGTTTTCAAACAGATTCGCGCAACTTCGCGGTTTATATTAATGGAAAAATTGTTTGGCATCGAGCATTTTTTAGGAAAAATAATAAAATACCCTTTTGGTATTAGAGGTTACGTAGTCGCTCAAAAGATGGGTTATAGAAAGTGAGGCAAGGGTAGGATGGGTAACAAGCTATTGTCAAAAATTAGGCTGGCTACCGGAATATATCCCAAGGTGATATTATATAAACTTTTTAAGAAATCCGTGCCGATATTGGTTACGTTTGGAATCACTAACAGGTGTAACTTAAGGTGCGAATATTGTTTTGTTAATTTAGACAACCGTAGCCAGAAAGATATGCCTACCGATAAACTTCTTAGTTATATTGATCAATTCATTGCACTGGGTACACAACAAATTGATTTACAAGGTGGTGAGCCGACTCTGCATCCAGATTTAGATGTTATTGTTTCTAGAATCGTAGGGAGGGGTTGCCAATGTTCAATGGCTACTAACGGATTCCAGGCTAAAAAGCATCTGGAGACTCTTAAGAAATGTTATTCGGTTTGTGTTAGCCTTGACGGTTTACCCGAGACTACTAACATGCATCGTGGTCAAGGCGCTTACGAAATTGCGAGAGAAGCTTTAGAAGTTATGTCAATCAGGAGGGTTAATGTTAGGCTCCACGGAGTTTTAACTTATCGGACAACCATTAAGGATATTAACCATTTGGTAGATTTGGCTAAAAAATATAGGACTAACGTAAATTTCGTTTATGCCTTAGATACGGGGGTTAAAAAAGGACACGGTAATGAGACATCTTTTTTTTCTGAACGAATAAAGAATATTGTCAGCTACATAAAGGGAATAAAAGAAAAAGGAGGGCCTATTACTTCCAAGGGGGGCGCTATTCATCAGCTCTTAAATTGGCCATATCCTCCCCAGGATGTTTTAATTGAAAATGAAATGACAACTGAAGAAAAAAAACAGATGAAAGCTTTAAAGATACCTCGCTGTCTCTGGGGATACCTGGCTTGTTTCTTCAATGTTGATGATTGTTTATATATCTGTCCCAGGGCTTATGATCGCCCGGAATATTATGTCAGGATAGGAAACCAAACTGTAAAGGAAGCTTTTTTAAAACTGACCGCGCTTAAAAAGTGTTATATGTGCGGGCAGATGGGAGATTTAAGCTACAGTTTTAACTTGGATACTGATAATATAAAGACCTGGATGAAGTATTAGCTATGATAAAAACAATTGCTGTTAGTGGAGGTACGGGATTCCTGGGTCACCGATTGGTTAAAGACCTTCTCAAAAAAGGGTATATGGTAAGGTGTTTGACTCGCTATTGTAGCCGGGTTGATTTTTGCAAGAGTGATAATCTTAAAATTATTGAAGTTGAGTGGAATAAAAATGAATCCCTGCGTCGGGCAGTTAAAGGGGCTGATGCGGTAATTCATTGTGCAGCAATTCATCCGGCAAGGACATTACATAACAAAGAAGATATCCTTAAGTTTAACATTGATGGAACAAAGAAGCTTTTGGAGTGTTTAGATGCACCGGAAAAGTTCATTATGGTATCTTCAATGCGAGCGTTAATTAATAGTGAATCCGGTGGAGTCTTTAACGAAGATAGCCAATATGATTTTCGGGAGCATGACACGCCATATGGTTATAGCAAGTTTTTTTCAGAAAAGGTTTGTTTTGAGTTTAGCCGCAAAAATGGTTTGCCGCTTACCGTAATTAATCCTACTCCAATTATCGGCCCGGAAGATGTAGGCCCTTCGCCCAACGGGGAATTCATCTTAGGTTTTCTTAAATCGCCAGTGTCGTTTACGGTGAAGAGTAATTATAGTTTTGTGGATGTGCGCGATGTATCTATGGCCATATTGAAAGTATTAGAAGTTAATAAGGCTGCGGAAAGATATGTTCTTTGCTCAGCGAATTGGCCCTTGAGAACATTTATTAGAAAAATTCAAGGCATTGCCCATACGCGAAAACCTATTCTGGAAATACCTTTGCCATTGGCTTATATGTTAGGTGGATTTTTTGAATGTATACAAAATATTAAGCCGGATTTAAAATTACCCGTAACCAGGGCTTCAGTAGAATTTGCGTCTTTGAATCCGGTATTCAAAGGGGACAAGATTAAAGAATTAGGAATTTCCTATACCGATCCGGATACGACATTAAAGGAAGCTGTAGAATGGCTGATAGCTAACTATTAAAGAAATCTTGTAATAATTATATAAAAATTATATGATAATCTGTAAGGCTCCTGAAATAGTTTTTTCCTTAAAAGGAAAATGCTCTAGCTGTTGTAGGGAATATAGCGGTGAAGGGAGTTATTCTCTTAGTGATATTGTACCATCAGGGCTATGTCCGTTCGCTTACTATTCAATAATACCTTACTGGGTTTCGTTTAAAGAAGGGGCTTGGTTTAGATGGAGAAACAAAAAAAGCGATGTGTTTTGTCAATGTCCCCGGACCGAAGGAATAGTATTTTTAGTTAGAATCATAGGAAAATCCCGGAAAACCGGAATTGAGGCCGAAGTTGTGGGGATCGGGAACGATGCCTGTCCAAATAAACACCGCTTAGGGCAGATTTTTAAAATCGAGCATGATAAATTTTGTCCGGCAATTTTTCCATCATTATGGAGTAAGTTGGATGAGATTCAAAATATATCAGACGGTAAAATAATGATTAACTGCTGTTTATCCGAAAGCAGGCTCCTTGTTTTTAAACGTTAAGCGCAATAAGGCTATTTATGGGTCAAAATATTTGCTGTTCAGTTTTGAATCAACGGGTTGATACGCTAAAGGTCAGGGTTAAGAATTTCCGTAACCCCTGTTTTTTTTACCGTAAATGCCAAGAAGAATTCAATATTATAAATATGGTGCCCGAAGGTGTTTGCCCGGACTTATTTTTTGGAATATATCCGCAGTATCTGAGTTTGCTTTACGGCGGAAAATCCAAGACCAAAGGCCAGTTGGTCCTTAGTTGTCCAGGCACAAAAGGTAAAACTTTTTGGGTGATTAAGGCGAGGAAGCTATTCTTTTGGCCCTTGGTTAACCTTGCTGATGGATTATTCAGATTTATTGGCCGACCTAAAGATTTGTTTGATAGTTGCGTGGAAATCGAATTACTTAGGGTTGAAGGAATATGCCCGGCAGGCTACAGCGGTAAGGTTAAGTTTTCATTTAATCAGTATTCACATCTATGGGGAAGGAGATATTTCTGCCCCGCGGTTTTTTATACGCTGTATCCGTTTTTAATCTCAAATAACAAGCAGGATGGATTATTGTTGCAATGTCCGGCTGACTATACATCTATCACTTTTGAGATAGCTGAGAAAGGTTAAAAGAATTGCGTAGAACACGATCTAAACGCGCTTTATTTTCTGTTTATGACACGCATGGGGTTGAAGAGTTCGCAAGGGATTTAATAAAAGCCGGCTGGGAAATCCTTGCTTCTAAAGAAACAATTGCTGTTCTTAGTTCTTGCGGTTTACCAGTTACGGACATAGCTGATTTTACCGGCGTAAAAGAGGACTATGGATTCCCCCCGACCCTACATCCCAGAATCGAACATTGCCTTACTGGAAATGACCCGAATCAGAAGATAGACTTAGTTTATATTATCAATTATCCTTTATCTCTGGGTAATGATGTAGGCGGTAGGACGATTTTAGCTTTAGCAGCTAAGGGGGGGCGTCTTCCAGTTATGTCTTTAGTTGATATGGCTGAGGTCGTCAAGCAAATTAAGCAAAATGGTGAAGTCTCCGATTGCATGAGGCGGAAACTTTTGGATAAAACCAATGCTTTAATTTCTAAACACTATATTTCCCTGGTTAAACAGAAAGATCAATATGACGCTATATTTGGCCAGGTCGTCAGGAGTTTAGTAAACGGAGAGAATCCTTATCAGGTTCCTGCTGATATGTTTAAAACCGAAAGCCAGGATCAACTGGCTTTACCGAATTTTAGGCATATATCCGGCGAGTCTGTTTGTTTTACCAATCTTGCTGATTGCGACTCATTAATCCAGACTATTGTATTTTGTTCTCAAGCGTTTAAATTAAACCGTAACCGGATCCCTTATATTTGCGTGGCGGCTAAACACGGAAATCCTTGCGGCCTGGCTGTAAGCTGGGATGATCCGGGAGAAACCATTAGAAGAGCTTTGTTTGCTAATCCCCGGGCTATTTGGGGAGGAGAATTAGTGATAAATTTTAGGGTAACTGGAAAAATAGCTAAATTATTATTTGAAAGTTCTGAGCGTAAGAAGTTATTGGGTAGTCCTTTTTGGATGTTAGATGTGATTATGGCTACAGGATTTTCTCCCGAAGCGATAAAAACACTCGGTAAAAGAAATCAGCGCAAACTTTTTGAAAATCCGCATTTAGCCAATCCGTCTATCTCTATAGAAAAATATGTTTATCGTTTTGTGCGGGGAGGTTTCTTGCGTCAACCTCCAGCCAATTACGTTTTGGATTTAAGGAATACTGAATTTATAGGTAAAAAATTGTCAGAACAAGAAAAAGATTCTCTTATAGTGGCTTGGTCAGTTGCTTATAGTTCTAATCACGGAGGTAATGAGGTATCATTGGCCTCAAAAAGGAGCCTTATTAGTTGCGCTGGCGGTCCATCAACTCTAGAGGCAGTCCAATTAGCTATCCATAAGGCGGAATATCTTGGAAAAAGTTTAAAATCGGCCGTCTTCGCCGCCGATGCTTTTTTCCCTTTTACCGATGCACCGCAATTGCTTATTAAAGCCGGAGTTTCCGCAGGAGTTGTGCCTTCCGGAGGGAAATTATTTAAAAAAGTAAAAACTTATTTTTGGAATAATAATGCCAGTATGTTTTATTTACCTGAACAATATCGCGGCTTCTGCCGGCATTAATTTATAGGTGAACGGAGTAAAAATGCGTTTTTTTGTTACTGGAGCGGCGGGATTTATAGGAAGTAATTTAGTGGATCGTTTATTAGAAAACGGTCACGAGGTTATTGGATATGATAATTTTTCTACCGGTTTTAAAGAATTTTTAATTAACGCCAATAAATCTCCAAGATTTACACTGGTAGAAGGAGATACGCTTGAACCAGTAAAAGTCATAAAAGCCGCTAAGGAATGTGATTTCGTATTCCACTTGGCTGCCAATGCCGATGTGCGTTTTGGCCTCAAGCATCCGGAAAAAGACCTTCAACAAAATATTATCGCTACTTTTAATGTGCTTGAGGCAATGCGCTCAAATGGCATTAAAAAGATCGTTTTTCCTTCAACAGGATCGATTTATGGAGAAGCTAAAATCATCCCGACCCCTGAAAGTGAGCCGTTTCCGGCGCAGACATCTCTATATGGCGCAACCAAATTAGCCGGTGAAGGATTAATAGAGGCCTATTGTGAAGGTTTTGGCTTCCAGGCCTGGATATTCAGGTTTGTTTCTATCCTGGGAGAGCGTTATACTCATGGTCATGTCCTTGACTTTTATAAGAAGCTTTTAGAGAATCCTGCTGAACTAACTGTTCTCGGTAACGGCGGCCAGAAAAAGTCCTATCTTTATGTGCAGGATTGTTTGGATGCCATACTTTTTGCTATTAATACATTCAAAGGTAATGTGAACATCCTTAATCTAGGGACGAATGAATATTGCCAGGTTAATGATTCTATCGGTTGGATTACCGCTCATCTTGGATTACACCCTAAACTTAGATATACGGGAGGCGATAGGGGATGGGTTGGTGATAATCCTTTCATATTCCTCGATACGGCAAAAATTAATAATGCCGGCTGGAAACCAAAGCTTACTATTAAAGAAGCTATCATCAGGACCTTAGAATATCTTAAGAGTAATAAATGGATATTGGAGAAAAGAGGATGAAAATTTGTGTGTTTGGCCTGTGGCATCTGGGTTCGGTGACCAGCGCTTGCCTGGTAAAATTAGGACATAGAGTCTCCGGGCTCGATTTTAATAAAGAGATAATCAACAGCCTGCAAAAGGCCAAGGCGCCTTTGTTTGAGCCGGGATTGGACAAAGCAATACTAGAAGGAATCCGGTCAGGAAAGTTATCATTTACGTGCAACGCCAGGGAAGTCTTGAAAAAAGCAGAGGTCCTCTGGATAGCTTTCGATACTCCGATAGACGATAAAGATGTGGCCGATATATCATTTCTTGAGGATAATATTAAAAAGATTATGCCTTATTTTAAAACTGGACTTAGGATAGTCGTTTCTTCCCAGGCGCCGGTAGGATTCGTTAACCGGATTGAAGAGATTTTTACAAAACGCTATCCCAAGAAAAACTGTTATTTTGCCTGTTCTCCGGAGAATCTAAAATTGGGGAAAGCCATGGATGCCTTTTTAAATCCGGATCGAATTGTAATCGGAGTCAGGAATCAAGAATCGAAGGATGCCTTCAGCTTTTTATTCTCCTCAATTTCTACGAGACTGGAGTGGATGAAGATTGAATCCGCTGAAATGGTCAAGCATGCCATAAATTCATTTTTGGCGGTTTCAGTTTCTTTCGCTAATGAGATTGCCTCTATTTGCGAACAGGCCGGCGCAGACGCAAAAGAGGTCGAGAGGGGCCTTAAGACCGAATCAGGCATCGGCACGAAAGCATACCTTTGTCCCGTTACGGCTTTTTCCTGAGGTACCCTTGCCCGTGATATAAACTTTTTGATAAGATTGAGTAATAAATTTAAGTTACCTTCTTACCTTATCAAGGCTGTCAATAGCAGTAATTCTTTTCATAAAAAATGGACCGAGAAAAAATGCCATCAGGTTTTGAAAAACTTCAGAAAAAAGAATGTAGCTATCCTTGGGTTGGCTTATAAGCCCGGGATTGATACTTTACGTAGGTCTCCTGCTCTGGAGTTGGCTAAATCACTTCATGCCAAAGGGGCAACGGTGAAGGGATTTGATCCTATAATAAAAAGCGTTCCGCGAGATATCTCTAAGGTGATAGGGTTAAAGAAGAGCGTTAAAGAAGCCGTAATTGATGCCGAAGTAGTTGTAATTGCCGCTGATTGCCCGGAATTCCTGCATTTCGATTCAGAAATAATGAATTTAATAAAGAAGAAGTTTATTATCGATCCAAACGGTTTTATTGCGAACCTATCCGGATTTAAGAAGTTTAACTATATTTGTGTCGGAAGAAATTACAAGGAAGGGAGCAGAGTTTGAAGCTAAAAGGCCGCACCGCTATAATTACCGGAGCCAGCCAAGGATTGGGAAAAGCCATTGCCATGGAATTTGTCAGGCAGGGCGCGGACGTTTTTATTTGTGCTCGCGAAAAAGAAAGTTTATTAATGGTTAAGGAGAAGTTAAAACATGTTGCCGTCAAGGGCCAGAAGGTTTTTGCTGTGGTAGCAGATGTCTCCAAAGAAGCCCAGGTCAAGAGATTAATCAATGCAGCCATAGTTGAATTTAATCATGTAGGCATTCTTGTAAATAATGCCGGAATTTATGGTCCGCTGGGCCCGATTGAAGAAGTTAAGCCCGGAGATTGGGTTAAGGCTGTTGAAATTAATTTATTCGGGGTATTTTATTGCTGCAAACACATTATTGGCCATATGAAAAAAAATAATTACGGAAAGATAATAAATCTTTCCGGGGGAGGCGCAACATCCCCGCTTCCTTTTGTCAGTGCTTACGCGGCATCCAAAGCCGGGGTGGTCAGGTTTACTGAAACCTTGGCGGTTGAATGTACCGGTTTTAAGATCGATGTAAATTCTATGGCTCCCGGTGCGCTTAATACCAGATTACTTGACGAGGTATTATCTGCCGGCCCTAAGGTTGTGGGAAAGGATTTTTACGAAAAGGCCCAAAGACAGAAGATAAGCGGAGGAGTTCCTTTAGAAGTGGGGGTCAAGCTGGCTGTTTTTCTGGCTTCTTCTGAGAGCGATGGGATTAGCGGGCGTCTTATCAGCGCGAAATGGGACCCCTGGGAGTCTTTACCCAACCGGCGGAAGGAATTAACAAAAAGTGATATTTATACGCTACGTCGTATTGTCCCCGGAGACCGCGGGAAAGAATGGAAATCACTATGAACGTTGGAATTATCGGTTGCGGTGTGATTGGTAAGAAACGGGCGCTTGGTCTTGGCCAGCATAAACTTTTGCTGGCCGTTGATTCTGATATTAAGCGCGCAGAAACCCTGGCGGCTTTAAAAAGCCAAGTGCAGGTTTCTACTGATTTTCATGATGCAATAACGGACCCCCGCATTGATATTATTATCATTTCTACAACTAATGATATGCTCTCTCCGATAGCCCTTATGGCAGCAGAGGCCGGTAAGCATATATTGGTTGAGAAGCCGGCAGCTAGAAATTTTAAAGAGGTAGAAAGCGTCATAAAAGCCGCTAAGAAGAAGAAAGTTATGGTTAAAGTGGGTTTTAACCTACGCTATCATCCGGCGGTGAAAAAAGCCAGGGAAATCATAGATTCTGGTAAGATAGGTGAACTCATGTTTATGCGCGGCCGTTACGGCCACGGAGGCAGATTAGGCTACGAAAAAGAATGGAGGGCTAATTTTAAGATCTCCGGTGGAGGGGAATTGATCGACCAGGGAGTACACCTGATTGATCTTGCGC
>JAQTQJ010000013.1 GCA_028712255.1 Candidatus Omnitrophota bacterium | reverse complement strand
ACGTTAATAATTAGTTTTGACCAGATTAGGCTTTTTATGTCGCGCGACATTTTAGTTTCGAAGCCTATTTTGTTAAATATTTCACGAATTGAGCGTATTTCAACCGGTGTTTTTCCGTTAATTGTACCGATTATAGTTTCTCCGCGGCCGCAATGGCGAATTTTACCGATATCAATTAGAGTTGCTCCTTCACTAGTGATTCCTGCGATTACCCTTTCCTCTCCGACTATTTCGGAAATAATTTCGATATTCCCTATTCCATTTTGTAAAGTTAAAATTTTAGTATTTTGGTTCAGGAGAGGCTTGATCTGTTCGGTAGCCTGCTTTGTATTGAATGATTTTACGCAGATAATTATTAGGTCAGCTTGACCGATATTTTCTATGTTAGTTGTAGTTCTAACTTTAGCCTGCCAGGAGCCTGATGAATTTTCCAAAATAATCCCTGTTTCATTTATTTTTGCAGCAGTTTCTTTATTTTTATCTAAAAGCCAAACATCTTCTTTTGTTTTTGTCAAAAATGCTGCAATTAAGCATCCTATTGCACCTGGCCCGACAATAACAATTTTCATATGATCCTCTTTCCTTTATCCTACTGCTAATTCCAATTTGTTAATCAACTTCTGAGATTTTAGTTCTTTACCAAGGTGAAAATTTAAAAATGAATTCAAAATCAAGTCAAGTTCCTTCTTTATCTGAGGATTGATTCCTAGATTAAGGCTGGTGGTAAAACTATTTTTCTCAATATGTAAAACAGTGGCAATTGTGCCACGGAATATCGCACGAGCAGTAGGATCTTTTGTTATACAGGATGGGCAAAGCAGGCCTCCGAGTGAGAGGCTGAATTTAGATTGGCCCATTATTCTATCCATACAGGAAACACAGGAGTCAAAATGAGGTTTAAATCCTGAAAGATTAAGCATTTTAATTTTAAAGATAGTTGCGATTTTTTCAGGATTATAATTTGTCTCAAGTTCTTTGAGACTGGCTAGTGCTAAATTGAAAATTTCCTCATTTTTATCCTCAGGCTGCATTACGGAATTAATCAGCTCCATCATAAAACCCGCAGTAGTTGTCCTTTCTATATTTTTTCTTACCCCGGTGAAATTTTCTATTTTATCTGCCTGACTAACCAGGTGTAGATTAGAGTGAGTTTTTCTGTAGAAGATAATCTCGTTTAATGAAAAAAGTTCTAAGTTTGAGGCGAATTTTTCCGGTTCTGTGCGGATTCCTTTTAGTATTCCGTTAATTTTTCCAAATTCTTTTGTATAAAGATCAACAATTATGGATGTTTCTCGTAAGTCACGTTTACTTAAGACCAAGCCGCAGGCTTTATCTATCGACATATTTACTTTCCTTCTTTCGCATAATTTTTATTTGGCTTTTAGTGTGGTCATCAAATCCAAGTATGTGGAGTATCCCATGGGCGACATAAAGTAATAGTTCATAATCGCAGGTAGTGTTAAAATTATGTGCTTGTTTTATTGCTTTGTCTGTAGAAATCATGATATCAGCTAGGATTACTTTTTTTCTGTCCCCTAGATTAAAGGCCAAAACGTCGGTTGTGGTGTTATTTTTAAGAAATTTTGCGTTAAATTTTTTTATACGCGCATTATTTACAAAACAAATATTTATCCAGCCTGATTCTTTTACTTTTTCCCCTTCAACGATTTTACGGATCAATTTTTTTATCTTTGAGGCATGGATAGGTAGTTTATTTTGGAGATTTTTTATGGTTATTTTCACCCCGCACCTTCTTTCTTATTTAAATTATAAGACCCTACGCCTTCAATATTTTAATAATTAGAAGGTGTAAGGTTCATCCTAGGTTTCTTGGGGATAATTAACTCGGCTGTGATATATGCCGCTTAATATTTTACTAAAAACACCAGATATTTTTTCAATATCTTTAAGGGTGAGTTCACATTCATCAAGTTGCCCGTCTATAAATTTATTATTTATTATTTTGTGTACCATTTCTTCAATTTTGTCCGGAGTAGGGTTTTTTAATGAGCGTGTAGCTGCTTCCACTGAGTCTGCCAGTAGTACGATTGCTGTTTCGCGGGTTGTGGGTTTTGGGCCAGGGTAGCGAAAACCCTCTTCGGTTATTTCTTGGTCCTCTTCTTTACCTTCTAGGGCTTTTCGATAAAAGTAATAAACTAGGCTATTACCATGATGTTGTTGAATAAAATCCCATAGTATCGGGCTTAAACGATATTTTTTAGCAAGCTCCAACCCTTCTTTTACATGGTTCATGATGATTAATTTGCTCATGGTTGGTGAAAGAGTGTCATGAGCGTTTTTTCTTATATCCTGATTCTCGATAAAATATTCCGGTTTATTCAGTTTTCCGATATCATGATAATATGCGCCTATTCTGGCTAGTAGGCCGTTGGCTCCTATAGCAGAACAAGCAGTATCTGAAAGATTGCCTACGATTAGGCTGTGGTGGTAAGTACCAGGCGCCTGAAGAGTCATGCGTTGTAAAATTGGCTGGTTAGAGTCTGCTAGCTCTAGAAGGCTGATATTAGTTACTGTGCGCAATAAATATTCAAATAACGGTAGGATACCCAGGGTGATTACCCCACAAATTAAGCCGTTAAGTAGGATTATTAGGTACCTTTGGGATTGATTGATCCAGAGGTATTCAAGAAGGACTAAACTGATTAATTGTGCGATCCCTGCGATAAATCCAGCTTGGATTACTTTTGTACGTTTGCGCGCTCCATTTACCAATAGTATAGCGCAGGAGGAGGAGGTTATGAAGATGAGCCAAGCTTTAAATGGTTCTGGGCTCAAAATTGCCAGCGACAGAGATGTTCCTAATGATAAAAAATAAGCTACCCCAAGATTATTAAAAAGAAGAACGCTAAGCATCGGGACAATTGTGATCGGGACAAAATAAATCGATATTCCATTTTTGAGTAAAGTATAACCGGCAAAAAATGAGATCAGGTATAGAAAACTTAAATTTGCCAGGCCCGCATTTTTAGTCACAGAAAGTTTTTTGTAAAAACATATATAAAGGATGATTAAAAAAAATGGTATAGCTGGATTTATATGGATAATATAACTAAAAAAGAATATAAATATGCCTATTCCCGCCAGGTTAATGTTGTTTTTATTGAATAATTTCTTCATGGTAAAAAATTACTTATTAAAAATCATATAAAGTTATTGTGGAGCGATTTTTTTGTATGCTTCAATAATTCTTTGTACTAGTGAGTGCCTGACTACGTCAGAACCGCTAAAGTAGATAAATTTGATTCCGTTAATTTCTTTAAGTATATCTTGGGCCTGGAACAGCCCAACGGGCTTGCCTTGGGGCAGGTCACTTTGAGTCATGTCTCCGGTAATCACCGCTTTGGAATCGAAACCTAAGCGGGTTAAAAACATCTTCATCTGTTCGGCAGTACAATTTTGGGCTTCGTCTAGAATGATAAAGGCGTCATTTAATGTCCTGCCTCTCATATAGGCAAGTGGGGCAACTTCAATTATTCCGGTTTCGATATATTTTTCGATACGTGCAGGATCCATCATATCATATAAGGCGTCATAAAGTGGCCGCAGGTATGGCGAGATTTTAGCTTGCATATCTCCAGGGAGAAATCCCAATGATTCTCCTGCTTCTATTGCTGGCCGGGTCAAAATTATCCGGCGCACCTGTTGTTTTTTTAACTCTTCAACTGCACAAGCCATAGCAAGGTAAGTTTTTCCTGTTCCTGCTGGCCCGATACCAAAGACGATGTCATTTTGTTGGATTGCCTCAACGTATTCTCTTTGTCCAGTAGTTTTTGGCCCAATCTGTTTGCCTGCGCAGGAGCGGGTAATCCCTGTGTCTAATTGTTTTATCTGTGAAGTTTTTGAGCCATTTTTCAGATTGGAGATTAAATAAGCCAAATCATTTTGGCTTATCTCCTCATTTCCTGCACGAAGCCCCGCAATTAAAAATTCCAATAATTCGCTTACTTTTTTGACCTTCGCTGCGCTACCGCTTAATTTTAAGTGTTCCCCGCGTAGGATAAGCTTAACTTTAAATTCATCTTCTATGCTTTTAATATTGGCATCATGGGCCCCAATAAGGTCTTGAGCTTCTTTTTGGGATTGCAGTCTTATTATTTTATCCATTAAGGGCTATTTAAGATTTTCTTTTGGTTCTGTAGTTTTTTCAGTTTTAATTTTTAACTCGTCAGTAGAAGGAATCTTTAGGGTTTGACCGGGGTAGAGTTTATCCGGCCCGCGTAGAACGTCTTTGTTTGCCTCGTAAATCTTGGTCCATTTTTTAGTTGTTCCGTAGAATTTTTTAGAAATCTTTTGCAATGTGTCATTTTTACCTACGGTATATTGTTCAAAGTTCTCATTTGTGCCTTCAGTTTGTGTTTCTTGTTCTTGGACAAGTACAGGTTCTTCTGTGCTAGCAGCTGCCAGTGGGGTAGCTGCTGGGCAGCTTTGATTAGTTTTCTTAGCCAAGCCCAGTTCTATCTCGAAGACTCTAGTGGTGCGGGTAGTTGCTCTTTCTTTGGGTTCGGGAGCTTGTCCCATAACATAGCCCCGGTTACCTGATGACGAAGACAAATCCTGATCAACTCTGTCGCGGGTTAAATTGTATGTCCTGGCGATGCATCCGGATAAAGCCAAGGTTGATGTTAATACGCAAATTCCTGCAAGTTTAAACCTTTTCATTTTACATCCCTCCTTTTTTAATAATCAAACTTAATTCTTTTAATTGTTTATCCTCAACATCTGATGGTGCATTAGTTAATGGGCAAAATGCAGCTGAAGTTTTAGGAAAGGTAATAACTTCGCGAATACTTGATTCTGCAGAAAGTATGGATAATAATCTATCTAATCCAAAAGCAACCCCTCCATGCGGAGGAGCACCGAACTGAAAGGCTTCCAGGAGAAAACCAAAACGCGCCAGTGCTTCCTCTTTTTTGATTCCGATAATATCGAAAATTTTTTCTTGGAGTTCCTGACGGTGGATTCTTATTGAGCCTGAGCCCAGTTCCATTCCATTTAAAACCAAATCATATGAACGAGATTTGATACGTTCGGCGGCGCACGCCTCAGTATCAATCTTGAGCGCAGTCGAAGGATTGATTTTATTCAGGAGTTTATCCAGGAGACCCAAATCTTGTGTGTTTGGCGCGGTAAAAGGATGATGCTCGCTAACCCACCGTTTTTCTTCCGCGTTGAATTTAAAGAGCGGGAAATCCACAACCCAACAGAAAGCAAACTCAGTTTTTGTCTCAGCCCGCAGGTCAGGTTTATCCGATTTATATTTTGAGGCAGCCTCTTCGTAGCTTATGCGTGCAAAAGGCGTCGGGATATCGGTATTCTTTAATTCCTTAAAAATTAATTTCATTAATCCTTCGGTTAAAGTAAAAATATCCTCCTCATTTATAAATGACATTTCAATATCCAACTGGGTAAATTCCGGTTGGCGGTCGGCGCGCAGGTCTTCGTCTCGGAAACATTTGGCAATCTGATAATATTTTTCGATTCCGGCAACCATAAGTATCTGTTTGAATAATTGTGGGGATTGAGGCAAAGCATAAAATTGTCCGGGATTTAATCTTGAGGGGACCAAGTAATCACGGGCGCCCTCAGGGGTGGATTTGGTAAGTATCGGTGTTTCGCATTCAATAAAATCTTTATCCGCTAAATAGCTGCGGATAACTTTATAAAGGTTGCTGCGCATAAGCAGATTATTAAAAACTTTATTTCTTCTTAAATCAAGATAACGGTATTTAAGGCGGATTTCTTCGGTTATCTCAATATCATCCTGGATTTCAAATGGCGGGGTAAGGCTTGGATTTAATATCTCCATCTCTTTAGCCAAAATTTCTATTTGGCCGGTTGCCAATTTTGGATTAATTGTTCCGTCAGGACGTTTATTTACTAAGCCCGTTAATTTAATTACAAATTCGCTTCTTAACTCCTGTGCTATTTTATAAGCCTCCCCTGATTCTTTAGGGATAAAAACTACTTGAGTAAGGCCATAGCGGTCGCGGATATCGATAAAGATTAATTTACCATGGTCGCGCCTGTTAGCTACCCACCCGCAAAGTGTAATCTGTTTTCCGGTGTCTTCAGCAGTTAGTTGGCCGCAGGTATGTGTTCTTAGCATTTTAATTCCTTAGTTAGGTCTTCGATTTTTACTTCTTTTTGGGTACTTTTTGACATATCCTTAAGGGTGATAGTATTGTTTTTTAATTCATCGTCTCCTAAAATTAAAACTAAATTTGCTCCTGAATCATTGGCAGTCCGTAGGGCACCTTTTAAGGATTTATTAAGGTAATCCGTATCACATGCAATATCGGATTTACGTAATTGATCCAGTATTTTTATGCCGGCATTTTTTGCAGCTTCTCCTAGCGTAATCAGGTATACTAATTTTTTTTGCGAAGTTTCTTTTAAGGCTCCTTTTGCCAGAAGTAACCTTTCAACACCGAAAGCAAAACCGATTCCCCCAAGTTCAGGGCCACCTAATTCATGAACTAAATTATTGTAACGGCCTCCTGCGCCAATAGCATCTTGGCTACCTAAATCATTGTGCGTGATTTCAAATACTGTGCGGTTGTAGTAATCCAAGCCCCGAACAAGCTGATCCTGGATTTGAAATGGTATGCCTAAAATGTCCAGGCCTTTTTTTACTTCGTTAAAATGCGATAAGCAATCCGGACAAAGATGTGATTGGTTGAGAAAAAGAGTTTTTACAATTTTTTGACAGCTTTGGTTTTTACAGTCCAATATCCTTAACACATTATTTTTTAACCTTTGTTGGCAATCAGCGCAGAGATCCTTTGATTTTTTCTGCAGATCTTCCTTTAGCTTTAAGCTTAAGGTTTGTTTGTCTTTTGAACAGCCCAGGCTATTGATTTTAATTATATAACCTGAGATGCCAAAATCCTTAAGTAGGCAAACGGCTAAAGCAATTGTTTCAACATCAAGCCCTGCATCTTGTGAACCGATTGCTTCGCAGCCAATATGATGGAATTGGCGTAATCTTCCTTTTTGCGGACGTTCAAGGCGAAACATTGGCCCGATATAATATAATTTTAAAAAACCAGATGTTTTATCTAAGTTATTTTCCAGATAGCTGCGTATGATTGAAGCGGTGCCTTCAGGACGCAAGGCATAGACATCTTCTTGGTTATGCATATGGCCCTTCCTAAAAGGTGTAGTAGAGGAAGGCCTATCCTTGTGGATAAGGAACATTTGTTTTTGAACGATTTCAGCGGTTGTACCAAGAGTACGGTTGAAAAGGGAAGCTTCTTCGATTATCGGGGTTCGGATTTCTTGATAGTTATAAAGTGAGAATATTTTACGTGCTTCTGTTTCGATTCTCTGCCAAGAAAATGCTTCCTCAGGCAGGATGTCTTTAGTACCCGGGATTCTTTTAAACATTAGTTATTTTTTGTTTTTAAAAAAGGTTTACTTAATTTTCTGTTTCATTTCCAAGCCAGCTTTGAAGATGACTACTTTTCTGGGCGGGACAGGAATGACCTGGTTGGTTCGTGGATTTCTGCCTGTACGGCTCCTTCTCTGTTTAACTTTAAAAACACCAAAATTGCGCAATTCAATCTTTTCACCCCTAACTAAGGCATCGATAATGCAATCAAAGGTCTTTTGCACCACTTCTTTAACATCTATTTGTTTTAAATTACTATCATCGGATACTTTTAAGACAATATCTTTTTTCGTCATCTTAATTCCTCCTTGTCCTTAGGGACAATTCCAGCACAATTACAATAAGACTTGTTCTATTATAAGCACAGAATGTTATTGCTAAGTATAATAACAGCAAAAAGTTAGGGTGTCAAGGAAAAATTGTAAATCTGGGGGACGGTTCTATTTTCCTTCGTTTTTGAGATGGTTGGAAAAATAGAACCGTCCCCCAGATTCTATAAAGCTAGATTACTAGTGATAAACGTTCCTCACCTAATAATTCATCTAAATCCTGAATAAGTTTTTCACTAGGGCTAACATAGAGTCCTTCTCCTACAACCAGATGAACACGGGATTTTGCAGGCGTATCAAGGCGTAAATATACGGGAGTGTTCCCTCGGTAACCGGTAAGTAAGGTTTTTAAGGATTCAAAAATGTTCTCTCTTATGCCAGATAGATTAATATTCATTGCGGTAATCAATTTATAAATTTCTTCAAATGGCAGCATATCTTCGACGATTATTTTTGGGGTTTCTTCCTTAAGATCTAGTACGCCACGGATATGCACGATACTGTTTGCTTGAATATAAGAATTTATTTTATTAAAGGTGCGAGGAAAAACCAGCGCTTCGACTGAACCTTCCAGGTCTTCTAGTTTTAATATCGCCATTTTTTCTTGTTTTGCACGGGTAACTGTGTGTTTTATCTTAACGATTAGCCCAACCATTTTAATTATATCTTGGTCTTTATGTTCATGTAAACTAGAGGTTGAGCAGGAAACGAAACGTTTGAGTGCTTTGGCATAACGTGCAAGGGGATGGCCGCTTACATAGAAACCCAGCATATCTTTTTCAAAAGCAAGCAATTGTGGTTCGGGCCACTCATTTACATCAGGTAAACTATTTGCAGTCTTTTTAAACCCAGTTTCTTCCATAGCTTGGTCAAAGAATGAAAGTTGGCCGCTTGATTTTTCTTTTTGAACCTTTTGTGCTCCCTCTAGTGTTACATCTAGGTTAGCTAGCATACCGGCTCGGGATTTACCGAAATAATCCAGTGCTCCGCATTTAATAAGGCTTTCTAAGACCTTACGGTTTGCCAATCTTAAATCGAGTCGATGGCAAAGATCATCCAGTGTTTTAAATTTTTCGTCTCCTCTGGCTTTTACAATAGAAACAGAGGCGCCGTGGCCAACATTTTTTATAGCTGAAAAACCAAAGCGTATGGTTTTTTTATCATCTACCTTAAAGAGTATGTCACTTTCATTTATATCCGGAGGCAATACTTTTAAACCCATACGGATTGATTCATTTACATATTCGACGATTTTATCAGTATTATCACGTTCTGAAGTGAGTAAAGCACTCATAAATTCCACGGGATAATTTGCTTTTAAATAGGCGGTGCGGTATGAGATTAATGCGTAGGCTGTGCTGTGGCTCTTGTTGAAACCATAACCCGAAAAGTATTCTATTAGATCGAATATCTTACTGGCAGTGCTCTCTTTAATTGAGTTTTTGATACAGCCATTAAGAAAATTTTTCCGCTCCTTTTCCATAACTTCTGGAATTTTCTTTCCCATTGCTTTTCGTAAAATATCTGCTTGGGCCAGTGAAAATCCCGCAAGGGAAGAGGCAATTTGCATGATTTGTTCCTGATAAACCATAATCCCATAGGTTTCTTTGAGGATAGGTTCTAGTTTTGGATGTTCATATTTGATAGGTGTTAATCCATGTTTGCGTTTCATGAAGTCGTCAAGCATCCCTGACCCAATCGGACCGGGGCGGTAAAGTGCAAGAAGGGCGATTAAATCCTCGAAGCGTTCAGGTATAAGTTTTTTAAGTAAATCGCGCATACCAGAACTTTCAACTTGGAATATCCCAATAGTGTGGCTTGAGGCTAATAATCTGTAGGTATTTTGATCATCAAGAGATAATTTTTCAATATCGATTTCGATACCATAATTTTTTTTAATAAGTTTTAAAGTTTCATCTATGACGGTGAGGGTTCGAAGGCCAAGAAAGTCAACCTTAAGCAGCCCAATTTTTTCTAGGATTCCCATACTGTAACCAGTAGTGATTTGATCATCGCTAGTTTTAAATATAGGCATATAATTGTTTAAAGGTTTGTCAGCAATAATTACTCCTGCAGCATGAACTGAGGCATGACGGTTTAATCCTTCAAGGGATAAAGCAGTATCAACAAGTTTAGTTATTTGAGAATCATTTTTATAAAGGTTATTTAGCTCAGGTGTGCTCTCAAGTGCTTTTTTAAGTGTCATATCAAGTTCTGCCGGGATTAATTTTGCGATACGATCCACATCGGCATAAGTAATTCCCATAACCCGTCCAACATCTCTGATTACGGCGCGGGCCTGCATGGTTCCAAAGGTAATAATTTGTGCTACATTTTCCTGTCCATATTTACTGGTTACATAGTCGATAACTTCTTGCCTGCGTTCATAGCAGAAATCAATATCGATATCCGGCAGGCCTAAACGCTCTGGATTAAGGAAACGTTCAAAAAGTAGGCCGTATTTTAACGGGTTAAGATCTGTAATGCCCAAAAGAAAACTTACCAGGCTTCCAGCAGCGGACCCTCTTCCGGGGCCTACCGGGATCCCTTGACTTTTTGCATGATGGATAAAATCCCAAACAATCAGGAAATAACTGATAAAACCCATATTACGGATAATTCTTAATTCATGATCAAGGCGTTTTTGTACTTCAGGGGAATTTTCTAAGTTTTTATTCGCTAAGCCGTTTTGGCAAAGCTCAAGAAGGAACTCTTCCTTATCTTTTCCCTGTGGTGGAGTATATTTGGGTAGGTGCATTTTTCCAAAATCTAACTCTAGATTGCAACGTTTGGCGATTTCCACAGTATTACTTAAAGCTTGGGGGAAGTCTTTAAATAATTTTTTCATTTCCTCGGGAGAAGTAAAATAAAATTCTTCTGTTTGAAAACGCATATGTTTAGGGTCATCAAGCGTAGTTTGAGTTTGGATGCACAGCAATGCTTCGTGTGCTTGGGCTTTGTTTTTAGTTGGATAGTGTACGTCGTTGGTAGCAACTAATGGGATTCCTAATTCTTTAGAGATTTTGAGCAATCCTTGGTTTGCTATTTGCTGTTCGGGTATGGAGTTACCCTGTATTTCCAGATAGAAATTTCCTTTTCCAAAAATATTTTGGTAAGTATCAGCGGTTTTTAAAGCGTCGTTGAAACGTTTTTGTAAGATAAGCGAAGCAATTTCTCCTTTAAGGCAGGCGCTTGAGGCGATTAATCCCTGAGAGTGTAAGGAAAGAACTTCTTTATCGATACGCGGACGGTAATAAAATCCTTCTAGGTAGCCGATTGATACCAATTTCATTAGGTTGTGGTAGCCTTCTTCATTGCGGGCCAGGAGTATTAGATGGTTGGCAGCATCTTCTATGCCGCCCCCTTTATCCAGCCTACTTTTAGGGGCCACATATACTTCGCAGCCAATAATTGGTTTAATTCCGGCTTTTTGTGCTTCAATATAGAATTCAATTGCGCCGAACATATTTCCGTGGTCAGTAATGGCAAGGGAATCCATTTTGAAACTTTTAGCAATGGTTAATATCTCAGGTATGCGGCAGGCTCCGTCGAGAAGGCTGTATTGCGTATGTAAATGGAGGTGAATAAATTCGGAATGAGACATAATGAAAGCTGTAAGTTGTAAGTTTTAAGCTATAAGCTTATGGCTTACCGCTTAGAGCTTAATCATATTAGTGTTACGGATTTAGGGCTTAATAAATTACTCCCACTCAATAGTTGCCGGAGGTTTTGAACTGATATCGTAAACAACCCGATTGATACCTTTTACTTCGTTGATGATTCGATTGGAGATTCTTTCCATAACTTCATAAGGAAGTTTTACCCAGTCAGCTGTCATGCCATCAAAGCTAGAAACACATCTTAAGGCTGCGACATTCTCATAAGTGCGCTCATCGCCCATTATACCTACGCTCTTAATTGGCAGTAGCACTGCAAATGATTGCCATATTTGTTCATAAAGGCCGGCTTTTGATATTTCTTCGATTACACGTTTATCCGCTTCACGTAAAAGATTAAGCCTCTCTGTGGTTATATCTCCAATAATCCTGACTGCAAGGCCTGGCCCGGGAAAAGGCTGCCGTTGTATGATATTTTCCGGTAATCCAAGCTGCCTTCCAATTTCGCGGGCCTCATCTTTAAATATTTCTCTGAGCGGTTCAATGAGCTTAAGCTTCATCTGGGTAGGCAGGCCTCCTACATTATGATGGCTTTTTATCCTTCTGCTTGGGCCGCCGGTTGGCGAAATGGATTCGATAACATCCGGATAAAGTGTGCCTTGGCCTAAAAATTTGGCGCCTTTTGTTTTTTTTGCCTCTTCTTCAAAGACTTTGATAAACTCATCTCCGATAATTTTTCTTTTTTCTTCAGGGTCGGTTATGCCTTTTAGGCGTTCAAGGAATCTTTTACTTCTATCTACATAGCTCAAATTGAGGTGGTACATGTCTTTAAAAACACTTCTTACCTGTTCTGCTTCGCCTTTCCTTAGCAGACCGTTATCAATAAAGATACAGCGTAAATTTTTATTTATAGCTTTATGAATCAATAAAGCAGCCACGGAAGAATCTACTCCTCCGCTTAAGCCCAAAACTACTTTATCTTTGCCTACATTCTTTTTGATATTCTCGATAGATTCTTTGATAAATGACTGCATAGTCCAACGTCCGGAAGCACCGCAAATTTTAAATAAAAAATTACTCAACATTTGGCTGCCCTTTTCGGTGTGGGTTACTTCAGGATGAAATTGGACGGCGTATATTTTTCTTTTTTGATTTGAAATGGCAGCAATCGGAGTGTTTGTGGTGTGTGCGATAGTGTGAAAACCGACAGGCATCTTCGTTACATAATCTCCGTGGCTTGCCCAGCAGCTAAAATTTCCGGGCAAGTGGTTAAAAATATCTCGGTTATCATCTATGAATAATTCTGTTTTTCCATATTCGCGCTCACGAGTATGTTTAACTTTTCCACCTAATAACTCGCAGATTACCTGCATTCCATAACAAATACCAAGAATTGGTATACCCAATTTAAAGATGCCCATATCCGGGTAAGGGGATTTTTTATTGACTACAGAAGCCGGGCCTCCGGAAAGGATTAGGCCTTTAGGAGCCAATGCGGCGATTTCTTTTGCAGGTGTATTATAAGGGATAATTTTTGAAAAAACTTTATTTTCTCTAATTCGCCGAGCTATTAATTGAGTGTATTGAGAACCGAAATCCAATATTAATATCGTTTGTTTGGTCATTTTCCCATCCCTACTCTTTGGCCAACTTGAAAGATTTTCCCTTCGGTTTGGATCGATGGAGCAATAATAATTTCCACATCGTGCATATCTTTTAAGTTGGAAGCTCCTAGTGAGCCCATAGAAGTTTTTAAAGCCCCAAGTAAATTCTGCGATCCGTCATCTACTTTTGCCGGGCCAAGTAAGATTTCTTTTAATGAGCCGGTTGTGCCAACTTGAATGCGGGTTCCTCGAGGCAGGTTGACATGTGAAGTTGCCATGCCCCAGTGGAATCCACGTCCCGGAGCCTCATGAGCACGGGCAAAACTTGAGCCAATCATTACTGCATCTGCTCCGCAGGCAAAGGCTTTGCAAATATCTCCACCCCTATTCATTCCTCCGTCAGTAATAATGGAGACATATTTCCCTGTTCGTTTATAATAAAAATCACGAGCGCCTGCGGCGTCTACTGTAGCCGTAACCTGGGGTACTCCGATTCCTAATACGCCTCGTGTTGTACATGCTGCTCCCGGGCCAACTCCAATTAGTAAGCCGCTGGCGCCGGTTTCCATTAGATCTAAGGTTGTTTCGTAGGTAACACAATTTCCCAGGATTACAGGAATTTTTATAGATTTACAGAACTTTACTAAATCCAGGGTTTTGTATTGGGTAGAGATATGTTTAATGGTAGTGACTGTAGATTGAATGACAAAAATATCAGCTCCTGCACTAACAGCTAACTTTGAGAATTTTTCTGCGTTGGCCGGAATACAGCTTACAACTGCGATAGCTTTTGCTTTTTTGATTTCGGCAACTCGTTTTGTGATTAGTTTTTCTTTGATGGGTGTGGTATATACTGTTTGGATTAACTCAGTGGCTTTTTGCGGTGTAGCTTTTGAAATTTCTTCCAATACTTCATCCGGATTCTCGTAGCGCGTTTGAATTCCGTCAAGGTTTAATACGGCAATTCCGCCTAAGCGGGACATTTCGATGGCAAACCTTACATTAACCACTCCGTCCATGGCAGCAGCTAGGATAGGTATTTTGAATTTTTTTCCATTAAATTCAAAACTTGTATCAACCTCATTGGGATTTACGGTTTGCGCTCCGGGTACTAGGGCAACCTCATCAAAACCGTAGCATCTTCTTGCGCGCCTATTTATACCTATCCATTCAGCCATCTTAAATTCTCCTTATTATACTATTAACCTGTTGTTTTGTAATAAGTTATGAATATTTCGCCTCATCTTGGGAATTACAGAAAGGATTATAAATTTTATAATATTTAGGAGTGTTTGTCAACAGATATTTTGGGAAAAAAAGACCCTGTTTCCTGGCTAATCGGGAAACAGGGTCTTTTTGATTTGCGTATTTCTTAGGGTTTAATACATTCCTCCACCCATACCACCCATGCCGCCACCCATACCACCTGGCATTGGAGGCATCTTCTCATCTTTATCCGGCTTGTCCGCAATTAGAGTTTCAGTTGTAAGCAATAAAGCGGCAATACTGGAAGCATTCTGTAAAGCAGAGCGGGTTACTTTTGTAGGATCAATGACTCCAGCTTCGATCATATCTACATAAGCATCCTGGCTGACATCATAACCGATGTTAGTTTTCTCTTGTTTAATTCTTTGAACGACCACAGAACCTTCAAGGCCAGCATTTTGAGCTATCTGTCTTAAAGGCTCTTCAATGGCGCGTTTTACAATGTTAGCGCCAATTTTTTCATCACCTTCCAGCTTTAATTTGTCTAAAGCTGCAATTGTGCGGATAAGCGCGACCCCGCCGCCAGGAACAATTCCTTCCTGTGTAGCTGCGCGGGTTGCGTGTAATGCATCTTCTACGCGTGCCTTTTTCTCTTTCATTTCAGTTTCCGTGGCAGCTCCGACGTTAATTACTGCAACTCCACCGGCTAATTTTGCCAGGCGTTCTTGCAGTTTTTCTTTATCATAATCCGAATCAGTATCTTCAATTTGTTTCTTTAACTGGTTGATTCTAGCGTTAATCGCAGTATTTTTACCTGCGCCTTCAACAATTGTAGTGTTTTCTTTATCAATTTTTACCTTTTTGGCACGTCCTAAATCTTCAACATCAATATTTTCAAGTTTAATGCCCAGATCTTCGGTTATTGCTTTGCCGCCGGTTAAAATAGCGATATCTTCAAGCATAGCTTTACGCCTATCACCATAACCTGGGGCTTTTACTGCACAGGCAACAAAGGTACCGCGGATTTTATTAACTACTAGAGTTGCCAGGGCTTCTCCATCAACCTCTTCGGCAATAATCAATAGTGGTTTACCAACGCGGGCAATTTTTTCCAATAAAGGTAAAATGTCTTTAATGGAAGAGATTTTTTTCTCATAAATAAGGATATAAGCATCTTCTAATAATACTTCCATTCTTTCAGCATCAGTTACAAAATATGGAGAAAGATATCCTTGGTCAAACTGCATACCCTCTACAACGTCTAGCGTAGTAGCGGTAGATTTTGCCTCTTCAACCGTGATTACTCCATCTTTTCCTACTTTATCCATTGCTTCAGCAATTAACTCGCCAATATTGGTATCTGAGTTTGCAGCAATGCTGGCTACCTGGGCAATTTCTTTTTTATCTTTGATGGGGGTAGAAAGTTTACCTAATTCTTCTACTATTTTTACTACTGCTTTTTCAATACCGCGTTTTAACTCCATGGGGTTTGATCCTGCAGTGACATTCTTTAAGCCTTCGCGGTAAATTGATTCAGCTAAAACGGTAGCCGTAGTTGTACCATCTCCGGCAATATCAGAAGTTTTTTCCGCCACTTCTTTTACCATTTGAGCGCCCATGTTTTCAAAGGGATCCTCTAGATCAATTTCTTTTGCTACGGTTACCCCGTCTTTAGTTATAGTCGGAGAACCAAATTTTTTATCAATTACGACATTTCTTCCTTTTGGCCCTAGTGTTACTTTTACAGCAGCGGCCAGCTGTTCTACACCGCTTAAAATCTTGCGGCGTGCATCATCGCTATACAGTAATTGCTTTGCCATAAATCCTCCTTGCCCACAAGGGCATACCCGCGCAATACATTATAAGCGCGGGGTCATATTATTTGATAATTGCTAAGATATCTTCTTCACGCAAAATGAGCAGTTCTTCGCCATCTTTGGTGGTAATTTCATTACCGGAATATTTTCCGTAGAGCACCTTATCTCCTGCTTTTACTTCAGGAGCGTGGATTGAGCCATTCTCCAGTATTTTGCCTCTTCCTACCGCTATAACCTTGGCTTCTTGTGGTTTCTCTTTGGCAGTGTCAGGTAAAAGAATTCCACCTTTGCTTTTATTTTCTGCTTCCAAAGGCTTAACGACGATGCGATCACCCAATGGTTTAATTTCCATTTTGTCACCTCCCTATAATTTGGATTTTGTTAATCTAAAACTAGCACTCTTTTTCCCAGAGTGCTAATTATAGATAAAAAAAAATTCTTGTCAAGAGTTTTTTCTTAAAGAGTACGTTTTTTTATCTGATCAGGCGCAGCATTCTCTATGTTAACAATTTTAGTATCAGTATTGGTTAATTCAAGTTTATTTTGTTTATATTCAAAATTTAAATTGTAGGAAGTGGTAACCGTGTAAAAATATGGGCTTGCGTCACTAATATCAGGAGAATGGTTTTTCTCAACGTAAAGCTCCTCCTTTATGCTCAGAGTTGCTTTAAATGGAGAGGTAATAGAATCGGATTTAACTACATCATTTTTAATTACACTGTATTTATACCCTCTTAAATAATATTCATAGTGGCTTGGCGAAATGGGAAAGTATAATGCTAACTTTTCCCAATTTTGCTCAAGGCGGGTCCCCAGAAGTTTTGCCTTGTTTTCTTTTGCCTGAGCAATCCATTCTTCTGTTACCCGGTTCAAATCAATGTTAATTTTTTTTGCTGTTTCATCCTGTTCCTTTTGTTTGAATACTTCATAATTTTTAAGTGCTTGCTCGAAAGTAACTCCTGGATCATTTTTAGCAGTTTCTTTGGGATTATTTTCTCCAGAGGAAAGGCCATAGTTAAAAATAAGAATTGAAACAATTAAACAAATAATTGTAGATTTAAATTGTTTTTTCATAAATAAAGTTAATCCCTTTTAAGGTTAAGTCGGTATCAACTTTTAAATTTATCCCGGAATATTTTTTTATTAAATCAATATTGCCACCTGTACCAATAACCAGTGCATTTTTACCTATGCATTGCTTGATTTTATTTGTCAGCTCTTTGACTGAGCCTGCTGTGCCAAAAACAATACCGTTTAATATGCTGTTTTTCGTATCGCATCCCATAAAGATCATTGGAGTATTTAATGAAACAGGCGGAAGTAACGCTGTTTTTTCACTTAGGGCTTCAAGAGATATTTTCATTCCTGGAATAATCAAACCTCCTAGGTATTTTTTATTTTTATCGATAACGTCAAAGGTAATTGCGGTTCCGGAATCTATTACAATTAGTGGTACTTTGTAAAGGCAAGAGCCGGCATAAGCATTTACCAGGCGGTCCTGGCCTAACTGGTTTGGTTTATGGTAAGGGTTATTTATGGGAACAACCAGATCATTACCTAATATATATGGTTTTTTACCAGTTTCAATCATTAAGTCACGTTGAAGAATCCGGGTGAGTTTAGGTACAACGCTACATATGAGCGTAGCGGATAGTTTTGGTTTTATTCTTAGTTTTCTTAGTAGTTTTGATTTTGAATATTCTTTTGTGGGGATATCAAATTGTTTCTGAAGTTTCTTACCTTTAAATATTCCAAACGTTATATTAGTATTACCGATATCAACTGCCAGTAACATTACGTAACTCCTTGATTTTATCTCTTAAGAGGGCAGCTTTTTCAAATTGCAGGTTGCGCGCTGCTCGTTCCATTTCATATTCTAACTCAGTTATATATTTATGCAACTGGTATTGTTCTGTCGGTTCACCAGTTAAAACTCGTACAAATTCAGAAGCAACTTCCAAATCTTCTATTCCCTCTTTAATTGATCTTTGAATAGAACGAGGAGTAATTTTATTCTTTTGGTTGTATTTTAGCTGGATTTTTCTCCTACGAGTGCTTTCTTCGATCGCTTTTTTCATCGAACCGGTAATCGTATCGGCATACATAATTACTGTGCCGTCAATATTGCGTGCGGCTCGCCCTCCCACTTGTATTAGGCTTGTACTTGAGCGTAAAAATCCTTCTTTGTCAGCATCTAGTATAGCCACTAATGAAACCTCTGGTAAATCCAACCCCTCACGAAGCAGGTTAATTCCTACCAGGCAGTCAAATTTTTTCTGGCGTAGTTCCCTTAATATTACTGATCGTTGAATTGTTTGTATTTCAGAGTGAAGGTATTTGACTTTTATGCCGTTTTCGGCAAGGAAATTAGCAAGGTCTTCTGCCATTCTTTTGGTAAGAGTGGTAATTAGTGTCCTTTGGTTATTTTTAGCGCGGATTTTTACCTGTTGGATTAAATCCTGAATTTGTCCTTTGGAGGGTTTGACGATAATTTCAGGATCGATTAATCCGGTAGGCCGGATAATTTGTTCAATAACTTTATTCTGGCTTAGATTTAGTTCATATTTATCCGGCGTGGCTGAAACGAAGATAAACTGCTTTATCAGCTGATTAAACTCATTAAATTTGAGCGGCCGATTATCCAGGCATGAAGGAAGCCTGAAACCGTAGTTTACTAAGGTTTCTTTTCTGGCCCTATCACCTGCATACATTCCCCCTATCTGAGGAATAGTCGCATGTGATTCATCAATTATGGTTAAAAAATTACCTTGGAAGTAATCAATCATTGAATATGGCCGAAAGCCTAATGGTAGCCCGTTTAGATGGCGTGAATAATTTTCTATGCCATGGCAATATCCGATTTCTTTGAGCATATCCAGGTCATAATTTGTGCGTGATTCCAAGCGTTGGGCTTGAATTAATTTGTTTTTTTCCTTTAATTTTTTTAATTCAACAACCAATTCCTCTTTTATAGATTTTATTGCCGTATCTATTTTATCTTTTGAGGCAATGAAATGTTTGGCCGGATAAATAGCGATTTTATCAACTATACTTATTGTTTTTGCAGATACCGGATGGATTATTGAAATTCTACTTATAAGGTCGCCTGTTAATTCTATGCGCAGTGCTTGTTCGCTGTAGGAAGGGAAGACCTCGATTACATCCCCACGTACTCTGATCTTACCGCGAATGAATTCGTAATCATTGCGCACATATTGAATCTGAATGAGTTTGGAGATTAGCTCATCGCGATTAAGGCTCTCTCCGGTTCTTAGGATTACAAGCATATCTTGGTAATCGGCAGGTGAACCTAGATTATAAATACATGAGACACTGGCTACCACAATTACATCCCGACGGCTCATTAAGGATGTAGTTGTTGAAAGCCTTAAACGGTCCAATCTCTCGTTAATCGATGAATCTTTCTCTATATAAGTGTCAGTAGAAGGAATATATGCTTCTGGTTGGTAATAATCGTAGTAGCTTACAAAATATTCCACCGCATTGTGAGGAAAAAACTCTTTGAATTCTGAATAAAGTTGGGCAGCTAATGTTTTATTGTGCGAAATTATAAGCGTAGGCAGGTTTGTTTTGGCTATAACGTTGGCCAGGGTAAAGGTTTTACCGCTTCCGGTGACTCCCAGTAAAGTAGAATAACGTTTACTGCTAAGGATTTCATGGGTAAGTTCTTTTATAGCTTTGGGTTGGTCACCACATGGTTTAAAACGGGAAACTAATTTGAATTTTTCCATGGGCTTAAATGGATATTTAAATAACCTCTAAGCTGATATCTACGGATTCTATTGAATCAGTTAATTCTCCTATTGAGATTATCTCAACTTCCGTTGCAGCGTATTTTTTTATATTGCTAAGGCAGATGCCCCCACTTATTTCAAGAAGGGTTGGTTGTTTTTTAAATCTGGTATTATTCCTAATTTTTACTGCTTTTTTAATATCTTTGATACTCATATTATCAAGCATAATAACATTGGGTTTAAGGCTTAAGGCATGCCTAAATTCTTCTAGGCTTTGGGCTTCAATTTCAATTTTACAGTTAGAAGGAATATTTGTTAGTTTAGAGTATCCTCCAAGAATCTTTAAGTGGTTATCTTTAATTAAAATCATCTCATCCAGGCTTATTCTGTGGTTATATCCGCCTCCGATTTTAACTGCATATTTCTGTAATTCCCTTAAGCCCGCTATGGTTTTGCGGGTGTCGGTGATCTTGGTTTTAAAAGGTGCAATTTTTCTGACAAATTTTCTTGTTTTTGTAGCTATACCAGAAAGTAAAGATAATAAATTTAGAGCTGTTCTTTCGGCCCCAAGGATACTATGAGCATTTCCTGATATAACGGCGATGATATCTTTTGCGTGCACATCCTTGCCTTCTTTAATCTTTTCATCAAATTTAACTTTTGGATCAGCGGTCTTGAAAACCTCTTTGGCGGCCATGATACCGCAGAGAAGAAAATCTTCTTTAGCGACAATAGAAGCTTTTATTTTTTTATTTTTTGGGATAGTAAACTTAGTAGTAATATCTCCGAAGCCAGTATCTTCAATTAAGGCGCGCCTAATTATTTCCTTAAGCCTGATAGGGTTAATTTTAGGTTTATTTTCGGATAAAAAATATTTAGCGTAAGCCATCTATAATTACCTTTAGTTTAGCAATCTGAGTTTGCATATCAGACAATTTGATTTTCTCAGCCTCGATAATTTCTTTGGGTGCGCGTTCGATAAAATTCTTATTTGAAAGCATAGCTTTTTTATTTTTTATTTCCGATTCCAGTTTTTCGATTTTCGATTGATTTTTCTTAATTTGCTGGGCAACATCGGTTATTCCGCTAAGCGCCATAACTATGTGCATGTCTTTTAACACGACAACATATTCGTTGCTTTGCGTGGTGAAACTTTGAGTTATGCTTAAGGAATCGATTTTAGCCAAATTCTTTATGTAATCAAAAAGCGGCTCTATTGATTTTTGCGTAAGTTTATTTGCAAGACTTAATTTGATATTCACGCGGCTTTGTAAGTTAATTTCTAATTCAGCGCGCATGTTTCTTATGGCATTAATAATATCAAAAGCCTCCTGCATCTGTTTTTCATCTTTTTTGTTAATCAAGCCTTTCTGTAAATGCGGCCAACTTTGTTGCATAATTGAATTCTCTGCACCCGGAAGGCGTTGCCAGATCTCTTCGGTTATAAAAGGCATAAAAGGGTGAAGTATTCTTAATGTCTTCTCTAAGACTTTATACATGACTATTTGGGTTTCTTTTTGAGCTATTTGTGGTTTGATTAACTCCAGGTACCAGTCACAGAATTCATGCCAAAAAAATGAATATAGGGTATTGGCAGCTTCATTAAACTTATAGTTATCTAATTCTTTGGTTACTTTATCTAAAGTTGAATAAAACCTGCTTAATATCCAACGGTTGACAATAACCAGTTGTTCTTTTTTAAAAAAAACGCATAAATCTACATCCACTTCTTCAGGTTTAAGGTTTGTAAGGACAAGGCGTGAAGCGTTCCAAATCTTATTGGCAAAGTTTCTGCCTTGTTCAAATCTTTCTTTGGATAGATACACGTCTTGGCCTTGGGAGGTTATCGAGATAAGGCTAAAACGCAAGGCATCCGTACCATATTCAGCGATAATTTCCAAGGGATCAATGATATTACCCAAAGACTTGGACATTTTTTTACCTTCGATATCGCGCACTGTGCCGTGTATGTAAACATCTTTAAAGGGGAGCTGTTTTCTAAATTCAAATCCTGCCATGATCATACGCGCAACCCAAAAAAAGATGATTTCTGGAGCAGTAACTAAGGACGAGGTGGGGTAAAAATATTTTAAATCCGCGTTTTCCTTGGGCCAGTAGAATGTAGCAAAGGGCCATAGCCAACTTGAGAACCAGGTGTCTAAGACATCCTCCTCTTGAACTAACTCAGTAGATTTACATGTGGGGCATTGTAGAGGTTTTACCGCAGATACAATGATGCCATATTTTGGATTTTTGGCTTGGCAATTTTTACAGTAATAAACCGGAATTCGGTGTCCCCACCAGATCTGCCGGGAGATGCACCAGTCTTGGATATTCTCCATCCAGTTTAGATAGACTTTAGTCCAACGCTCGGGATGAAATTTTATTTTTCCTTTTTTTACCGCCTCAATTGCAGGTTTTGCCAGTGGTTTCATTTTTACAAACCATTGTTTGGATAAATATGGCTCAACAATTGTGTGACAGCGGTAACAATGCCCTGCAGAAAGCGTATGTGGATTAATTTTTTCAAGTAACCCCAATATTTTTAAATCTTCCAATATTGCTTCTCTGGCTTTAAACCGGTCAAAGCCGGAATATTTCCCGGTTGATTCATTCATCCTGGCATCCGGATGCATAACATTAATAAATTCCAAGCTATGTTTTTTGCCTAAAACATAATCATTAGGATCATGAGCTGGGGTGATTTTTACTGCTCCTGTTCCAAACTCCATATCTACGCTATCATCGGTAATAATTTTAATTTCTCTTTTTGTTAACGGTAGGATTAAAATTTTTCCTATGTATTTATTATAGCGTTTATCTTTTGGGTTTACGGCTACAGCTGTATCTCCAAGCATAGTTTCTGGCCGGGTTGTGGCAACGGTAATAAAAATTGATGGGTTTTCTTTTAGCGGATATTTGAGGTAATAAAGGTTTCCCTGTAATTCCGTATGCATTGCTTCTTCATCGCTTAATGCTGTTTGGCATCTTGGGCACCAGTTGATAATGTAATTGCCTTGGTAAATTAATTTTTTCTCATAGAGCCTGACAAATACTTCGGCCACAGCCTTTGAATAATCCTGATCCATAGTAAAGCGCAGGCGATTCCAATCACATGAGCAACCAAGTTTTTTCAGTTGATGAATTATGGTTGAGCCGTATTGTTCTTTCCAGTTCCAGACTCTTTCAATAAATTTTTCCCTGCCTAAATCCTGGCGTTTTAGTCCTTCTTTTGCCAAGGCTTTCTCTACTACGTTTTGAGTAGCGATTCCGGCATGGTCGGTTCCCGGCATCCATAAAGCCTCAAAACCCTGCATTCTCTTATAGCGAATTAAAATATCCTGGATACTGTTGTTTAAGGCATGGCCCATGTGCAGGATGCCGGTAATATTGGGCGGAGGGATAACTATGCAGTAAGGCGGCTTATTCGGAGAAACCTTGGCAGAAAAAAGATTATTCTCTTCCCAGATTTTGTACCATTTATCCTCGGTTTCTTTAGGATTATAGCGGCTAGGTAGTTCATTCATGTATTGTGGGGTATTTTTAAGTTAGGGATTATTTTGAGCCGGGTTAGCAGCTATCTTTTCTATATCTTTTTTGTAACCTAGCCTGTAGCCAATTATTAACAGTAGAATAAGAATAATCGCTAGGCTTATGCCAATAATTTTGAAATTCTTTAGTTTTTTATTTAACATTGTCTTTTAATAGTTTGTACTCAATACTATCTACCAGGGCCTGCCAGCTGGCTTCAATTATGTTTTCATGTACACCGATTGTATTCCAGACATCATCTGTGTCCTGCGATTGAATTAAAACGCGTACAGGGGTAGCAGTGCCGGCTTTTTCATCCAGAACACGCACTTTAAAATCAGATAGATGCATTTTGGCAAGGGTAGGGTAAAAATCTTTAAGCGCTTTACGCAGGGCATTGTCCAATGCGTTTATTGGGCCGTCGCCTTCTGCGGCGGTATGTTCCTTAACCCCGTTTACTTTTAATTTAATGATTGCTTCCGATGTAATCTTCTTATCCTGGATTTTTTCAACCACTACCCTAAAACCTTCAAGCTCAAAGAAATTATCAAATTTCTTTAACGCCCTCTGCATTAATACTTGAAAAGATGCTTCAGCAGCTTCGAATTGAAAACCTTTATGCTCTAAGGTTTGCACTAATTCCAGGATTTTTTTAGTTTGCTTATCCCCTTTGCTTAAATCATAGTTTAAATCCTTAGCTCTTAATAAAATACCGGTTTTGCCTCCTAATTCCGAGACTAAAATTCTGCGCCGATTTCCTACTAAAGACGGGTCGATATGCTCATAAGTTTTTGGATTTTTCATTATCGCGTTAATATGCATCCCGCCCTTATGCGCAAAAGCAGAATCTCCTACAAAAGGCTGTTCATTTTTCAGACGCATGTTACTGATTTCACTGACAAAATGTGAGAGATGTGTTAGTTGTTTTAATTGAGTATCAGGTATGCAATTAATATCTAATTTAGTTTTTAAATTTGCGATGATTGGGATTAAATCGGCATTGCCGCATCTCTCTCCATACCCGTTAATCGTGCCCTGAACAATATTTGCCCCGGCTTCGATAGCCGCCAGGGAATTAGCAATCGCAACTCCTGCGTCATTATGGCAGTGGATTCCTAAGTCAACTTTAATCTTGTGTTTAATTTCTTTTATCGTAGCCGTAATTTGGCTTGGTAGTGAACCGCCATTAGTATCGCAAAGACAGATGGTGCTTGCTTTTGCGTCTTGAGCAGCAATTAAAGTTTTTAAAGCGTAATTTTGGTTAGCTTTGTAGGCGTCAAAAAAATGCTCTGCATCATAAAATACAATAAAACCCTTTTTAACCAGGAAGCTGACAGTATCTTTAATCATTTTCAGATTTTCATCAAGGGTAGTTTTTAAAACTTCAGTTACATGGAAATCCCAGGTTTTGCCTACAATAGTAATTACTTGCGCCCCTGATTTTAAAAGCGCGGCAATATTGGTATCTTGCGAAGTTTTAATATTTGGCCTGCGGGTCATGCTAAAAGCGGCAATTTTTGAGTTTTTAAGCTTGGCTTTACTTATTTTTTCAAAGAATTCCCTGTCTTTGGGGTTAGAGCCTGGCCAGCCGCCTTCAATAAAATGAATACCAAATTTATCCAGTTCTTCGGCAATACGTATTTTATCCATTACTGAATAAGATATTCCTTCTGCCTGAGAACCATCACGCAATGTGGTATCGTATAATTTTATTTTTTTCATAATTACCCCTTATTTGTTTAGGCCAAATTCTTCATGTAATTTTTTTACCGCAATCTCTGCATTTTTCTTCTTGATGATACAGGATATACTGATATCGGAGGTAGAGATCATTTCGATATTAATTTTATTATCTGCTAAAACACCAAACATTTTGGCTGCAACGCCATGGTGCGATTTCATTCCTACACCTACGATAGAAACGCGGGCAATGTCTTCGTCAAGCAAAACTTCTCCTGCGCCAATTTTTTTTGCTACGGCTTTAGTAATGCGGCCGGCTTTACTAGAATCGATTTTTGCAATAGTAAAAGATATATCTGTTTGACGTGTATGGCTTACGTTTTGCACGATCATGTCAACGCTGACTCCGGCAGTTGCCAGATCTTTGAATAATTTGACCGCTACCCCCGGTTTATCAGGAACCTCGCAAAGAGTGATTTTTGCATCATTTTTATTTAAAGTTATGCCGCTAACTACTACATCTTCCATATTTTTTACCTCCTTAATAATCATCGTTCCGCTGTTATTGCTAAATGATGAACGCACATGCAATGGTACATCGAATTTTTTTGCTACTTCAATAGAACGGGCTTGCATTACCTGGGCGCCTAATGAGGCCATCTCAAGCATTTCATCATAAGTAATCTCTTTGATTTTTTTTGCATGAGGCTCAATTCGTGGGTCTGTGGTATAGATACCCTCTACATCCGTATAGATTTCACAGGAATCTGCTCCGAGTTCTTTGGCAAGGGCAACTGCAGTTAAGTCTGATCCGCCGCGGCCTAAAGTAGTAATATCCTGGTTTAGAGTCACTCCCTGAAAGCCCGCTACGATAACAATGTTTCCTTTTTTTAGTTCTTCTTTAATTTTATCGCCGTTTATTTTTTGGATTCTGGCTCGTGTATGACTGGTATCGGTAATAATACCGACCTGAGAACCGGTGAATGAGATTGCTTGAGATTTTAGTTTGTGGATAGCCATGGCTAAGAGAGCAACAGAAATTTGTTCTCCGGTTGACAATAGCATGTCCATTTCTCTCTCTGAGGGCTTAGGGTTAATTTTATCTGCCAGTTCAATTAATTCATCGGTAGTGTCACCTAAGGCTGAAACCACAACTACTAGCTGGTATCCTTTTTTACTGTAGTCAACTACTCTTTGAGCGACTTTTTGAATACGCTCGACATTAGCTACAGATGAACCGCCGTATTTTTGCACAACTAAACCTTTATGCATTGTTTACTCTCCTTGCCCACCAGGGCACACCCGCGCAATACCTTATAAGCGCGGGGTGCTGGAAATAAGATGTTCCATAAGTTGAAATCCATGTTCAAAATAAAGCTGGGATTTCTGCGCTTCCTTTTCACTGTAATTAAGAAAATTTCCTGCGGGAATATCCTTACCGTAGATTTCAAATGGGATTGCATCTGGGGTATGTGTCTTAAGAGAAACCGGAGTGGCATGGTCCGGCAAAACCATGATCCGGAAATCATTTTTATTTTTACAATACTCCAGGAGCGATCCTACTATTATTTGATCAAATCTCTCTATTGCCGTAAGTTTTTCCCTTAAGTCTCCATTATGTCCTGCTTCATCCGGAGCTTCTACATGGACAAAAACAAAGTTATTTTTCTCTAAAGAGGCAACTGCAGCATCAGCTTTCCCTTGGTAGTTGGTATCATAATAACCAGTGGCACCCGGGACATCGATGACTTCGAGCCCTAATATACGCCCTAATCCTTTGATTAAATCTACAGCTGAAATTACGCTTCCCGACAGGCCGAATTTATCAATGAATTTAGGTATAGCCGGTTTCTTACCTTGGCCCCATAACCAGATCATATTTGCCGGGTTCTCTTTTAAATCCAGTCGTACGTGATTGATCTCGTGCTCTTCCAGTATCTGCCGGGAATCCTGCATAAGTTTAATAATTAGCTGTGCATTATCTCCTTTAGGGAAGTTTCTGTTTATGCTTTGTCCTGCGATATCATGTGGAGGCAGGCATTTTAAATCTTGTAGTTTTAAATCGGAACCGCGTTTAACTAAAAGTAAATGCCGATAGCTTATCCCGTTAAAAAAGCGTATTTTGTTAGTACCTAATTTTTGATCGAGAATCTTAATTAGTTTTTCAGCTTCTGTCGATTTAATGTGTCCGGCGCTGTAATCAAGTAAGGTGTCACCGGATGCTGTAATCAAGTTACAGCGGAAAGCAACGTCATCATCTTCTAACTCAATACCCAAATTTGCTGCTTCCAGCGGGCCTCTTCCGGAATAATATTTTTGCGGGTCATATCCTAGAATAGAAAGATTGGCAACATCGGAAGCCGGAGTCATTTTTTCTGGGATAGTTTTAGCAAGCCCCAGTATGCCGTGTTTGGCGATAAAATCCATATTTGGTGTGCGTGCGGCTTCTAAAGGCGTGCGCATACCTAGTTCCTCTATGGGGTAATCTGCCATGCCATCAGCAACTAGCACGATGTATTTTGTCATAGGTTGTCCTATTTTAAAAAATTATTTATGTTTCTCTTTCGCTTTAAAATATTCACCGGCTGTTTTGTAACCGAGTGTTCCTCTAATGAGATTTCCTGGAAAGTTTTTTGCTATAATATTATAAATTTTTGCGATTCGATTATAGCGTGGCCTTTCAATTGCGATATTATTTTCTACATTTGATAGCTTATTCGTAAGGCTAAGAAAAGTTTGATCCGTTTTTAGGTCAGGATAATTTTTAGATGCTAAAAGTAACTTTGCTAATCCACGGTCAATATCAGGTAGTGATCTGATTTTTTCTTCCGCAGAAGTAGCTTTTTCCCATTGCAAGCGCGCATGGTTAATATCTTCAAAAGTAGCCTTTTCTTGTAGCGCGTAACCTTTTACGTTATTTGTCAAGTTAAGGATAATCTCATTTCTCCTCTGTAGCTGGTTCTCTAATTTTGTCCAGTTAGCAGCAACTGCACTATGCATTAAAACAATTGCTAAATAGATAGTGATAAATAATACAACTATAGTTATTGTTACAGTTGCGAAATTAATAGGTATTTTTTTCATTATTGGCTCCCTTTCTTCTAAGGTTGGCGTTGATTCTTAACTAGTAATTTATTCTTTATCAAGTTGGATAAATAAATTGCCATCTTTGTTTTAGTTAAGAAAGGGCCATAATTATCCTGTTTGTCTAAAATGTAAGCTTGGTAACCACTATTTTTGTCAGAATTTGCCACTACCAGGTTTAAATTTGCCTGCTCCTGCAAGATTCTGCCCTTTTCTATTAATTTATTTTTATTTGTATTTGGTTCAAATTTAAAGCCTACCGTAAATAATTGTGGTTGATAAATTTTTAAGTTGTTGATCAGTTTTTCTGTTGGAACTAAATTTAGCTTCCAACTTTTACGAAGCGAGCTGACTTTGCATTGGATTATTTTTTTAGTCCGATAATCTGAAACCGCCGCAGTATGAATAACCGCCGTAAATTTTCCATTCCTTAGCTCTCTATCCATGAGCTGTGCCAATTCAGAAAAATATTTGAATCTTATTACTCTTATGCCGGTTTGACAACCGTAAAAATTTCCTGGGCCCAATAGCAATGTAACTTTAACGCCAAGCTTTTTTAATTTCTCAGCCAAAATAAATCCAGTTTGGCCGGAGGCAATATTACTGATTACTCTGGTTTTGTCTATAGCAACCCATGTTGGTCCGGCTGTGATAAGAATTTTTTTATTAGTAACCAATTTCTTTAATTATAGCTTTTAAATCTGCACGCATAAGCTTAGGAGGTCTAACTGTTTTAATTGCCCTTTCAGGGTCTTTTAGGCCATGTCCTGTTAGAATACAGGCAATACGAATTTTTTGATGCTTAGCTAAGCTGTGTTTAAAATAACCATTTTTTATTAATTTGAAAAGCCCGGCAATTGAAGCGGCAGAAGCCGGTTCAGCAAATACTCCTTCTTTCTCAGCCAATATTTTATAGGCCGCAACTATTTGTTTATCTGAAACCATGTCAATTAATCCGCCGGATTCATCACGGGCTTGCTCTGCATTTTTCCAGCTTGCAGGGTTTCCAATACGGATTGCTGTAGCCAAAGTCTGCGGATTCTTAATCGGTTTTCTTTTGACAATGGGCGCAGCTCCTGCTGCTTGAAAACCTAGCATAACTGGCAGTTTTTTACTTAAGCCTTGATCTTTGTATTCTTTATATCCTTTCCAATAAGCGGTAATATTGCCTGCATTGCCTACTGGTATGATTTGGAAATCTGGAGCATCACCAAGATAGTCGCATATTTCAAAACTGGCAGTTTTTTGCCCTTGGATGCGGTATGGATTTAAGGAATTTACTAATACTATTGGGTATTGTTTAGTAATTTCCCTGGCCAGATCTAATGCCGCATCAAAATTTCCTTTAATTGCTAAAACTTTTGCCCCATGAATTAACGCTTGGCTGAGTTTGCCCAATGCGATTGCGCCGCTTGGGATGAGAACAATGCATTTTATCCCGGCACAAGCGGCATAGGCAGCTGCAGAGGCGGATGTATTCCCAGTAGAAGCGCACATAACCGCAGTAGCATTTTCTTCACAGGCCTTTGAGATAGCCAAAGTCATTCCGCGGTCTTTAAATGATCCTGTAGGGTTGGAACCTTCATATTTTAAGTAGACTTCTACATGATCTCCTACTAGCTTACTTAGATATTTAGCATAAATTAATGGAGTACTGCCTTCGTTTAAGGTTATTACCGGGGTTTTGTTGCTTACCGGTAAAAACTTTTTGTACTTTTGGATTATCCCTCTATAATTTTGCCTGCTCATTTATACACCTTCAATCCTTATTGCAACGGATTTTTCTTTGATATCTGCCAATCGATCAATCATTTTAAGTGCACTACGCAGATTTTTTTCTTTTACTTCATGAGTTACCATAACCACCGGCACAACTTGAGTCCTTAATTTTTCTTTTTGGGTCACTGAAGCAATACTGATACCAAATTTTGCCAGGATGCCCGATATCTTAGCCAAAACTCCCGGCTTATCTATTGCAGTAATGCGGATATAGTATTTATTTTCAAATTCATCTATTTTACGCAAGTTTTTAATTGAAATATCCTGGATTGAATTCAAAGTTGGCCTAAATAAGCCTGCTTTAATATCTTGGGTAAGATCCACGATATCGGAAACTACCGCTGAGGCTGCCGGGAATTGTCCTGCACCGGGGCCATAGAACATAAGATCTCCTGCCAAATCGCTTGAAACATAAATGGCATTGAAAACTCCATTAACGGATGAGAGTAAATGTTTAGCGGGTAAAAATGTTGGATGTACTCTAACTTCTAATTCATCGGCTTCTTTTTTAGCGATGGCCAGCAATTTTATTTCATATCCTAAATCTTTAGCGTAGGCAATATCAGCGGAAGATATTTGAGAAATACCCTCGATAAAGATGTCTTTTATTTTTACGATCCGGCCATAAGCCAGATAAGTAAGTAAAACCAGTTTATGCGCTGAATCAATTCCTTCAATATCCAGCGTAGGGTCTTTTTCGGCAAAACCTTTTGTTTTAGCCTGGTTAATTGCATTGGTAAAAGAACAGCCTTCTTTAGACATCTGAGTGAGTACATAGTTAGATGTGCCATTTACAATGCCAAAAATACAATTGAATTTATTAACCACAAGCCCCTCTTTTATTGATTTTATGATGGGTATACCTGCTCCTACAGAAGCTTCAAAGTAGATATTTTTGCCTCGTTCTGCGGCCTCGCTGAATAGTTCAAAACCATGCTCAGCAAGTAAAGCCTTATTTGCGGTAACTACATGTTTACCTTTTTTTAAAGCAGCTAAAATAAATTCTCTAGCTGGATTAATTCCTCCCATTAATTCAACGATAATATCGATTTGCGGGTCGTCAATTACCTCAAAGGCATTATGGGTAAATAGTTTTTTATCGACCACAACATCCCTTTTTGTTGAGATATCTTTGTCACATATTTTTTTGATTATTATTTCAATTCCTATTTTTTGAGCTAACAGGTTTTTTCTCTGCTGCAGGATTTTTACCACACCAGAGCCAATATTACCGAAACCGATTATACCAATATTGATTTTTCTCATGTTTTTAACCTTTTTTTAGATAATAATTAACAGTTTCTCCAATTATGGAACGGTGTTTTTCATCTACCGCCATAAAAGCAAGACGTGTATCGTAAATTATATTTTTAGTAATTTCTCTTGATTCAAGAACTTTAGCGATAATCATAATCGGATTAGGATCAAAAGGCAGACGGATCTCAAGTGCCAAATTTGTCCCTATAGAAAACTGACAGTTGGTGGTCAGAAGCATTCCGCCAAGGCTCAAGTTTTTAGTCTGGGATATGTCAGTATTAGAGTTATTCGGAATAACCCTGTAAGACACAATAAACCTGCCGTCTGCGCGCGGATATTTTCTTCTTTCTGTTCCATCATATTTTTTTACCATATTCCCTCCACTTATTTATGTCGGGGCGACAGGATTTGTCCGCCACAAATCTTGGCGGATCCGCCTCCGGCGGAAACCTACACCCTTTTAATTCAATTATCGGGGCGACAGGACTTGAACCTGTGACCTCTTGAACCCCATTCAAGCGGGCGCCACTAATACTTTGGCGCCCGTCCGCCAACGCCTTAGTGGCGGACGCTCTATTTTTTAAGTCGGGGGAGAGAGATTTGAACTCTCGACCTCTTGAACCCCATTCAAGCGCGCTAGCCAAACTGCGCTATCCCCCGTTCTTATTTATTCTTCTTTGCTCTTTCTTGTCATTAAATCTTTTACCGCTTGCCGAGGAGATTTATTCTTGTAAAGTAAACGGTATACTTCTGTTGTTATCGGCATCTCTGTTTTATATTTTTTACTTAAAGCATAAGCGGATTTAGCTGTTGGTACTCCTTCGGCAACCATCTGCATATGCTGGCGAATTTCTTTCAAGCTTTTGCCTTTTCCAATCAGTTCACCAACCATGCGGTTACGGCTTTGTTTACTTATACAAGTTGTAACTAAGTCTCCTAAGCCGCTTATCCCGCTAAAAGTTTCTAATTTTGCCCCCATTGCCTTGCCTAATCTGGAAATCTCAGCAAGTCCACGAGTAAGAATTGCTGCTTTAGTATTGGTGCCAAATCCCAAACCATCAGAAACACCACAGGCAATGGCAATTACATTTTTTAAGCTACCTCCAAGCTCTACACCGATAACATCGGAATTTGTATAAACACGAAATTTCTCTGTATTAAAAACAGCTTGAATGGTTTTGCGTATTTCTTTATTGATAGAAGCAGCTACTGCGGTAGTAGGAATTCCTTTTGCTACCTCCTGGGCAATAGTAGGCCCGCTCAATACAGCCAATTTTACCGGGCCAAGTTCTGCATGGATGACCTCTGAAATTCTCTCAGAGGATTTAATTTCAATACCTTTGGTAACACTTAAAAAAATAGTATTTTTGGAGAAGCCACCCCTAATTCTTTTTAATACCGACCTGGTGTATTGTGAAGGAATCGCAAGCACAACAATTTCTTTATCAGTAATAGCTGATTTTATATTACTGGTTATTTTAATCTCTTCCGGTATTTTTATCCCGGGTAAAAATTTTGGATTAAATCTGGTTTTGGCCATTTGTAAAGTGTAATTCTCAAAGGCTCCCCAGAGAGTAACAAGATATCCTTTATTAGCAAGTAGAATTGCTAAAGTACTGCCCCATCCTCCATCTCCTAATATACCAATACGCATTTTATTCATTGCCTAGTTTAAATCCTTAATTTTATTAGTCCTTAGTTTTGCTAAATCCCAGACATAATCATAGAGGTGTAGCCCCTTGCTTACGGCAATGATTTCTCCGTCTTCTACTCCAATTTCCTCAGCCATATATTGTTTTACCAGTTGCAAGCCTCCCAAGTTAGAAGGAAATCCTCCCCAGAGATCCCAGGAACGAAAATAAAGTATGAAATGCAATTTGTTGTAACGCACTCGCGTATCGATTAATCTTAAGCAGGGAGGGTCAATTAATTTAATATCCGAAGGCATACCAATTTCCATAACTGCTTGATTTGTGCCAAATCCTTTCTCTTTGTACATTTTGATTACTTCTTCTATCTGATTGACGTTTAAAGGCAATTCACGGATTAATTCTCTGCCCTCTCGGCTGTCTATAATTTTAACTTTTGGGTCAACAAGCCTTTCTCCGTAAGTATAATCTTCAGTTTCGGTCTTTGCCCCGGTAAGCAAATAGCTTAGGTACCCTTGGATATAATCCATATCTGTTGGCGCAGGAATGCTCATGCCTTCGGGGATTATTGGTATTATCTGATGAGACGGCTTACGTACTCTTATTGAAATAAAATCGAATTCCAAGCGTTTTTGTCCTTCATAGCTTCCGCGGGTTATCGTATAGACGTGGCCTTTGTCTAATATTGTTGATAAGCATTGAAACCAAGCGTCGTCTAGGTCAAAGGCATCTATAAAAACCGGTTTTAAGAATTCTTCAGTCACAGGCACATCCTTTTTCTTTTGCTTTTTTTACAAGGTGTTTAAAAGTGGTAATTATTTGCGCTACAGGCATATTTTTCCCAATATATCCGGAACAGCCGAATTCTTTGGTTTTAGCAATTAAATCTTCATCGAATCCAAAGCCAGTGATCATAACCACAGGCAATTTTTTATGAACTTCTCTTATGTTTCTCAGCACTTCTATCCCGCTTATTCCTGGTAACTTAATATCTAACAATACTACATCAAAAGTACCATTTTTTAGAATCTTTAAAGCCTCTTCGCCGCTACCACAACTAACAGTTTGACAATCTTCTTTTCTGAATAGATCGCTAAATAAATCTCTTACCGGAATTTCGTCATCTACAACCAGAATTTTATAGAGCATGGCACCCTCCTTTTTAAATAAAAGGCAATTTTATGGTAAAAGTTGATCCATGGTTAACTTGGCTGGTTAATTCTATAGAACCATTATGGTTTTTAATAATATTATGGCAAATTGATAAACCCAATCCTATACCTTCATTCTTTGTCGAAAAAAATGGCATAAAGATATTTTTAAGCTGGTGAGCGGGAATACCGACTCCTGTGTCGGTTATTTGAATTTGGGCATAAAGATTATCAAGGTTGCTCGTAATAATTTTAATTACTCCTCCGTTAGGCATAGATTGATAAGCGTTAGTAAGGATATTAAGGAATACCTCTTGTAGCTGATGCTGATCTCCTTTTATTTTGGGCATATCCTTTTGAAAATATTTTTCTATTTCAATTTTAGCGCTGGGCAGCTTGTTGTAATGAATCAAGGGCAATACCCCTTCAATAACTTCGTTTATGTCAATTGGTTCCTGCATGGGAGTTGATTTACGAGAAAACTTTAAGATTCTATCAACAAGCTTGCGGATGCGGTCAGTTTGGTTTGCGATTAAAGCAAGATTATCCTTAACTTTTGGAGAAAGCTGCTCATCTTTTAACATTTCTAATCTACCTGAAATGACAAAAAGTGGATTATTGATCTCATGTGCCATACCGGCAGAAAGCTGCCCTAGAGCCGCTATTTTTTCTGATTGAAAGATTTGGTATTCTAATTTTCTTCTCTCAGTTATATCTTTAGCAATAAATACATAACCTGAAAGTTTTCCTTTAGTATCCAAGAATTGGTTTACGGTTAATATAACCGGGATGGTTTCTTTATTTTTAGTGAGTAACTCCGTCTCTGTTTCAAATTTACCAAACGATCTTACTTGTTTAAGAATAGATTCCAAACTAATAGTTTCACTGGCAGTATTGTGTAGTATACTGGCATGTTTAAAAATAATATCTTTTTTATTCCAGCCAAGCATTGTTTCAGAGCCCATTCCGAAATAAGTGATAAAACCATTCAGATTAATTACATATAAGGCATATTCTTTTATGCCGGAAAAAATATTTTTTAAAGAATCATCGATATTTTTTAGCGATGATTCCCTTTCTTTTGTTTCTGTAATGTCTTGACCAAATAGTGATAGCGCTTCAACTTGATTAGCTTGGTTTAGTATTGGGCTGATACTCCATGAAATAAGCCGTTGGTTGATATGGCAGGTAAAATCTTTTGTTCTTTTATAGGTTACGCAGTCATCCATTACAGCTTTAAACATATTTACTTTTATAGTTTCATGCTTATTTTTGAACAATATTTCAAGCCAGTTTTTTCCAACAATATTAATTTCTTTAAGCCCAAGAACCTCCTGAGTTTTTTTATTACAGAAAAGAATATTTCCTTTATAATCAAAATAAAGCACCATTACTGCGGCATTTTCGATTAATTTAGGGAGGATATCTTTTATCTCGGTGCCCATATTGATTTTTAGTATTTAAGCGGGAGAGGGGAATCGAACCCCCATATATAGCTTGGAAGGCTATTGTTCTACCACTGAACTACTCCCGCGTCGCTCGCTGTAACATATTAGAGGGCTCGCTCCCCATAGGGGCTTCGCCTCTCTGTCACTCCGAAGCGTTGTATGTTGCAAAAAAGTAAAATATCAAATGGGCAGGAGAGGATTCGAACCTCTGAAGCACAGGTGCAGCAGATTTACAGTCTGCCCCCTTTGGCCACTTGGGTACCTGCCCGTTTATTCTTTCCTTATTTCAATAATAAGCCGGCGAGAGGAATTGAACCCCCGACCCGCTACCAAAGGGGCTCTGCCCCTATGGCGCTCCTCACATTCGTTCGTCGCTGTTACCCCGAAGACGTGGGGAAAATTTTTCCCCACACCCCTTTCGGGTCGTGTATTTTCAATATTAAGCCGGCGAGAGGAATTGAACCCCCGACCCGCTGTTTACAAAACAGCCGCTCTGCCAACTGAGCTACGCCGGCACTAGCTAGATTTTTTAATCGCATCCGGAATCCGGTTAATAATATCCGAAGCGATCAATCCCATTTGCGTTTTATCTTTTGCCGCTATATCACCGGCTAAACCGTGAATATATGCCGCATATTTTGCTGCCCTAAAAGTATTCAATCCCTGGGCTAAAAAAGCCCCAACAATACCGCTAAGCACATCTCCGCTTCCTGCGGTTGCCATGCCGGGATTTCCTGTTTTATTTATATAAAGGTGCTTATTGCCATCAGTTACAACACTGCTATGCCCTTTAAGGATAATTATACTATTATAATGTTTTGCGCACTTATTAGCAATCAATTTCCTATTTTTTTTAATCAAATTAACATTGATTGAGAAAAGCTTGGACATCTCCATTTGATGCGGAGTTAAAATAATCTCTCCTTTATGCGCTTTAAGTATTCCCAAGTGGTTATTCAAGGCATTAAGCGCATCGGCATCAATAACCATGGAAAAGCGTGTTTTTTTAATAATTTTCTTTATTAGCGCATAAGTTGATTTATTTTTTCCCAATCCCGGGCCAATTATCAATACATCGGCATTTTTAAGGAAATGATCAATTTTAGCAAAAGCTGCCAGGCTCAATGTGCCTTCCTTAGTCTCCGGTAATGGTAGAATCATTACTTCTTTTGGTTTTTTGCTAATTAAGGCCGGGCAAAGGCCTTTAGGCGTGCCCAAAGTTACCAGACCCGCTCCCGCGCGCAGGGCAGATTCAGCGCAAAGTAAAGCGGCCCCGGAAAATCTGATTGAGCCGGCCAAAATTAAAATATGCCCGTAATCTCCCTTATGAGTTTTAACTTTTCTTCGCAACAATTGCGTTGGCAACCGCATAGGTTTTAACATGTGAAATTGAAATCTGGACATTGATATTTTTTCCGGAGCCATTAAGAAATAAACAGATAGGCTTTCCTTCTTGGTCATTATGAATTTGAATATCCTGCCAGGAGAGTTTTTTATCGCCAGCTGCTTTAAAGATTGCCTCTTTGGCAGCGAATCTTCCGGCTAAGTGTTGATAAAAAGAAGTTTTAGTTTTAGCATTTTTTATTTCGCTTTCCGTAAAAACACGCAGTAAAAAATCGTCTCCCCATTTTTGGACTGCCTGTTTGATTCTGCGTACTTCGGTGATATCTACTCCTGTGCCGATAATCATTATTCTGTCAGCTCCTTCATCTCTTTAACTGCTTTGAATAGGCCAATGTAGAGGGCCTTGCAGATAATGGAGTATCCGATATTGAGCTCTTCTATTCCTTTTATTCTGGCAACATCTTTAGAATTTGAATAATCCAAGCCATGGCCGGCATTAATTACTAGTTCTTTTGATTTTGCGTAGTTAACAGCGATTTTTAATTGATTAAGAAATCTTTCTTTTTCTTTATTATTTTTTGCGTCTGCATACCGGCCGGTATGCAGCTCGATGATTCCGGCTCCGATTTTTTTAGAAGCATCTATTTGTTTTTTATCCGGATCAATAAATAAGCTTACTCGGATACCAGAACTTTCCAATTTCTTTAAAGTCAAAAAGATATTTTTTGAGTTAGCGATTACATCTAAACCACCCTCAGTAGTCAGTTCTTTTCTTTTTTCAGGGACAAGCGTTGCTTGATAGGGTTTAATCTTACAGGCAATTTTAACAATATCCCGAGCAATAGACATCTCAAGATTGAGCTTAGTTTTGATATTTTCCCGTAATAGTTCAATATCTTTATTTTGAATATGCCTGCGGTCTTCCCTTAAGTGCGCCACTATGCTGTCAGCTCCTGCTTTTTCACATAAATAAGCCGCATATACAGGATCAGGAATAATTCCTCCCCGGGCCTGACGTAAAGTCGCTATATGGTCAATATTTACCCCTAGTTTAGGCATGATCGGATTATGTTTTATCCCCTTTAACATAAAACCAAACAATGATTGCCAGCAGTAGAGAAATAAGCTTTAGCCAAGGGTGGGTGGTAAAAAAACAAATGATACGGAAAAAGACACCTGTTTTATTCATTTTTATTTTTCTGAAAGTATCTCCTTAATTTTTAATTCAAGTTCTGCACCGCCTAGATCTCGATAAAATTTCTTGCGATAAATTACAGATATATCGCGCCTTTCTTCGGAGACTACGATTAGTAATGCATCAGTCTCTTCGCTTAAGCCTAATGCTGCGCGGTGGCGTGTCCCAAAAATCCGGCTTATTTCTTGATTTGTAGTCAACGGGAAAATGCAGCCTGCGGAGGCAATCCGAGCACGTTGGATAATTAAGCCTCCATCATGAAGAGGATTGTTGGGGGTAAATATTGCTTCTATTAAATCTGCACAGATGCGGCTATCTATAATTTCACCACTCTGGATATAGCTTGTCAGGCTATCATTTTTTTCTATGGCAATTAAAGCCCCAAGCTTGTTTTGCGCAAGATTTTCACAAGATAAGGAAACTTGCTTAACGATAAAATTTAAATCCTCTTCTTTTAAGTTGTACTTAAAAATTCGCCCTTTACCCAGAGTAGCCAACCCTCGTCTTATCTCTGGTTGGAAAATGATTAATATCGCTATGACGGATATCCCAAAAAGCTCTCTAAATAACCTATCTAGGACAATAAATTCAAATTTCTGAAAAATAAAGAAGGCAAGCAAAAGTATAATTATGCCGCGTAAGGCTTGTATGGCGCGTGTACCCACGAAAAAAAGCAATATGTGGTAAATAAACAGCCATAGGATAATAACTTCAGTTACCGGTTTCCAGTATAATAATAAAATATTTATCAGCATTTTTTTATTGCATCCACCATTTTTAAAGAATGTTTTGTTTCTTTTACATTATGTACCCGTATTATATTTGCTCCATTTTGCGCAGCCATTACGCAAGTGGCCAGGGTACCACTGGATCTATCTTTTATTTTAGCATCTAAAATTTTACCAATAAATGATTTTTGGGATGTGCCAATAAGGATAGGCTTGCCTAACGTCTTAAATTCTCCCAACCTTTTTATGATTTCAAGATTATGTTCGCATTTTTTTCCGAATCCAATCCCTGGATCAATAATAATTTTTTCAGGTTTTATTCCTGCGTTTTGGGCTGCATCGATGGCATTTTTTAAATAGAGGGCTATGTCGTCAATTAGAGAATGATATGTGGTTAATTTCTGCATATTTAGGGGTACTCCTTGCATATGCATAATAACTACAGCAGCCCTATATCGGGCAACTACTTTAATCATACGCTTATCCCTTAGTCCGCAGACATCATTAATTATTTGCGCACCTAAATCTAAACAAGCTTGGGCTACTTGGGGCCTGGTGGTATCGATAGAGATTGGTTTGTTGATTTTTTTAGCCAGTAGTTTTACTACGGGTTTAAGCCGTATAAGCTCTTCTTTGATGCTGATATTTTTTACCCCCGACCGGCTAGATTGACCTCCTAAATCAATAATATCGGCTCCTTCTGATACCATTTTTTGTGCTTTTATAAGAGCTAAAGTAGGGTAATTTTTTGTATTTAGGTTATACAAACCATCACCGCTGAATGAATCTGGAGTTATGTTAATGATGCCCATAATATGGGTCTTTTTGCTTAAGTTCAAAGTAGATGTTTTTAAAGGTAAAATAAACCTATCTTTAAAATAATTTTTTATATTTTCATTAAGTTCTTCACTGAGCTTATGTAGGCCAAACGGTTGGGATTTTATCTTTTGCGAAAGTAATTTAAATTGGGCAAAAGATCCAAACATAAGAACACCTGTCTTTTTTATTTTTCCGGTTAATGCGCCTCTGGTAATTGCCGCTTCGGCACCTAAGGAAAGCATTTCTTGCTTGAGAATGTTGGCGCAAATACTGTTTACGGTATTTAAGCGGATTAAAAAAGTTTGCGCTTTAGGCAACATGATTTTGATCCCGTATGGATCGACACCAATATCACCCATTATTTTTTCAATTTCATCTTTGGAACTAAAAGTAAAAATACGCATTTTCTTTTTTAAACCAGGTCGCTTTTTTCAATCCCCAATATTTTTTTTACTTCCTCTCCGCTTAAAACTTCTTTTTCCAGCAATGAGTTTGAAAGGAGCCTAAGTTTTTCCAGGTTATTTTTTAAAATATCAACTGCTTTGTCGTAGGCATTATCGATTATCTTTTTGACTTCTTCATCGATAATGTGGGCAGTTTGATCGCTATAATTTCTTTCTTCCATAATATCGCGGCCTAAAAATACAAGCCCTTCTCTTTTTCCTAAAGTTAAATTTCCCAGTCTCTCAGACATGCCGAATTGGGTAACCATGCGCCTGGCCATATTTGTAGCTACCTCCAAATCATTCTGTGCCCCTGTAGTTACGCCGCTTAAATTTAACTCTTCTGAAGCCCGGCCTCCAAGCATCATTGTAATTTCTGCGATTAACTCAGTTTTGGTCCAATAATGCCTGTCTTCTAATGGCGGAGTAAAAGTATATCCGCCGGCAAGGCCCCGTGGGATAATCGAAACTTTTTTCAAAGGATTGACTTCGGGTAATAATAAAGAAAGTAGGGCGTGTCCAGATTCATGTAAAGAGGTGATTTCCTTCTCTTTCTTAGACATGATATGGCTTTTCTTTTCCGGGCCCATCAGCACTCTTTCTACTGATTTATCCAAATCAACCTCTTCCACTGCCTCCTTGTTATTACGCGCAGCCATAAGCGCTGCTTCATTACAGAGATTAGCTAAATCAGCTCCGGAAAATCCCGGAGTCTGGCTGGCTACGGATTTTAGGTTAACTGATGGAGCAAGTTTTATTTTACGGGTATGCACTTTGAGTATTTCTTCACGGCCTTTAATATCCGGAAGGTTTACGATAATTGTGCGGTCAAATCTTCCCGGCCGCATAAGCGCAGGGTCTAAGGTATCAGGACGATTAGTTGCTGCTATCAGAATCAGTCCTTGCTGGCTGTCAAAACCATCCATTTCAACCAACAATTGATTGAGTGTTTGTTCGCGTTCATCATTACCTCCCCCAATTCCGGAAAAACGCAGACGCCCTACAGCATCAATTTCATCGATAAAGATTATTGCTCCTTTTCCTGAAACGACTCCGGCTTTACGCCCCTGGTCGAATAAATCTCTTACTCGGCTAGCACCTACTCCGACAAACATCTCTACGAAATCAGATCCGGATATACTAAAAAAAGGTACATTTGCTTCTCCGGCAACTGCCCGCGCAATTAAGGTTTTTCCGCATCCAGGAGGCCCGACTAAAAGTACGCCTTTTGGAATCTTACCACCCAGTTTTTGGAATTTTTTAGGGTCTTTAAGGAATTCGATTACTTCTTTTAACTCTTCTTTTGCTTCATCGACACCGGCTACATCATCAAAGGTAGCTTTTTCATTTTTACTTTGAATTTTAGATTTTACTTTGCCAAAGGTCATAATTCTACTACCCAGTTGTTCTCCTCGGGCAGCCATCATCCACCAGAAAAAAATAAGTAGCAGGATGGGGCCAAGATTAAAAAGTAATGTAATCCAAAAGGTTCGCGCAGGTTTTATTTCAAAATTCTTTAAATTTACACGCATCAGGTTAAGCATTTCAGGGTCATTTTCCGGGATATTTACGAAAAACTTTGAACTGTCTGTGTACTCTCCCTGCAGGATAGTTTCAGTTTTAGCAACCTGTTTTATACGTTCAGGATTATTTTTTAATATTTGATAAAACTGGCTATAAGAAATTTCCTTGGGAACCCCGGTTATGGGGATATTGTTGAAGGCATTCATTAAGAAAATAAGCATTAAAAAAAGTAGTAACCAGCCAAAAGGAAAACGTTTAATTTTATTATTTTTATTGGATTTATTTTTATTTTGGGAAGGCATTTTATTTCTCCGTTTATAATTGTTTTTAAGATTATTTATTATAGCCGTTTAAAGACGTAATATCAAGTATTTTATGGATTTAGCGTTTGTAGAGGCGCAAGCAATTATATGTTTTTTGAACTGAGATTCCTTTAGGCAGGTCGACAATAGAGCCTGTCGGGCGGTTAAAGAGCAAATCTTCAATTTCCTTAATGTGTGTAAAGCTTATTCTACGCGTATCTCCTTGGAGGCAGGTTATTGCCTGCCTTATTTTAAGGCGTAAAATCGCAGGATGTAGCTGTATAATTTTTTTTAGATTAAGACTTGAATTATTCCCTCGTAAACTGCGTTTAGCAGCCTGGTCAAGATATTCGTAGTCGCAAGAGGAACTCTGAGCTAAATTAGAGAGAACTTCCACAATATTTGGATTAAATTTATTCTTAAGGAAAGGGATAAGTTTGTGCCGGATTTTATTACGAAAAAATAAATCCTCTTTATTGGTTTGGTCAAGGCGCGCTTTTATTCCCTCTCTTTTTAAATATTTATTAATCTGGCTACGGGAAGTTTCCAAAAGCGGCCGGATAAAAATTATACCCTTGATCTTGCGTTTAACCGATATCCCGGATAATCCGGATAAACCCGTGCCTCGTAACATGCGCATAAGCACCGTTTCTGCCTGATCATCAAGGTTGTGGCCTAAAGCTATCTTGTCCGCCTTGATTTTTTTGGCGGTTTTAATAAGGAAATCCAGTCTGGCCTCCCTGCATATCTCTTCTAGAGACCCCTTTTTTTGAACAAGTTTCTGGCCTAACTTCTTAATGTTTACCGGGATATTTAATCTTTTGCATAAGTTTTCTACGAAAAGCGCATCAGTACCGGAATTTTTTCGTAAACCGTGGTCTATATGCGCCACTTGAAGAACCAACTCCATTTTAGGTTTTAAGTTAACCAATTGCAAAAGTAGAGTTAATGAATCCGGGCCTCCAGACACACCAACCAGTATTTTTTCACCTTTTTTAATTAGGGTGTATTTTTTAACTGTTTCGCTAAATTTTTTCATTAAACTATCTTAACATAGAAATTAAACTCTACAATAAAGAAAGTGAAGTTATTGTTAATGTAGGGACGCATAATCTTGCGTCTCTACAGGAAAATGAAGAAAAAGTTGACTTTATTTTATCCTAAGTGTAAATTATTCTTAATGGCCCGCAGAAGAATCGTCACACATAAAGAAAGAAAGATTGTTTTAAACAACTTTCTTTCTCTTACTACTCTTCAAGGCATCAGCTATATCCTTCCCTTAGTCGTTATTCCTTATCTTATCAGGATGATTGGGATGGAAAAAATCGGCCTGATTGCTTTTGCTCAAAGTTTCGTCCAGTATTTCATGATTTTGACCGATTATGGTTTTAGCCTTTCTGCGACTAAAACGATCTCTCTTATTGGAGAGCATAAACAAAAGATAAACGAGGTATTTTCTTCGGTAATGACGGTAAAGTTTCTATTTACGACAATAAGCTTGGTGGTTCTTTGTGTTATTTTATATTTTGTGCCCAAATTTAGAAATGATTGGTTGATTTATATTTTAAGTTTCGGCACAGTAATTGGTAGTACCTTGTTTCCCTTATGGTTTTTCCAAGGTAAAGAAAAAATGATTTATATTACTGTGGTAAATGTAATCAGCGCTATAGCCTATGCCGTATCTATTTTTATCTTTGTAAAAAAACCCGCGGATTATCAACTTGTGCCACTATTAACTTCCGTATCTTCTATAGTTAGCGGTATACTTGGCCTCTATATTGCTTTTAGGAAATTTCAGATTAGATTTATCATCCATAAATATGATACTATTAGGCAAGAGTTAAAAACAGGATGGGATATTTTTATTTCTATTCTTTCCGTCAATGCTTATACCACCAGTAGGATTTTTGTGGTAGGCCTCTTGACTAATAACGTGATTACCGGTTATTATTCTATTGCTGAAAGGATTGCCAACATCATTCAGACATTCCCCATGGATTCATTTACCCGCGCGGTATTTCCCAGAATCAGCAATGTTTTTGCCAAAAATAAGCAGCGGGCAATAACTATAATGTATAGAATTCAAGATGGTATAACTTTAGGGTTTGTGGTTAGTCTACCAATTGTCTATATTCTTTCTCCTTTAATCATTAAGATTACCTGCGGATTAGTTTATCCAGAAGTAGTGCTAGCTTTAAGATTACTGCTTGCTGGGGTATTCTTTGTTGGTGCTAATAACTTTAAAGTACAGTTTCTACTTGTTTGCGGAAAGCAGGATTTATATGCCAGGATTCATGTTCGGGCTGCAATCTTAGCATTGCCGCTCCTGTTTCTCCTAGTAAATCAATTTTCTTACATAGGGGCAGCGCTGGCTACGGTATTAACTGAAGCAGGCGTTTTTATCGTTACATCCCTAATCGTTGATAAACTAGCCAAAAGAATCTCAGGAAAATAACTATTTGTTTATCTGATTATCAAAAACAAAGGGGACGGTTCTCTTTTTCAAGATAACCGTCCCCTTTGTTTCAATGACACATCCATCGGAACACTTCCGAATGCTGAACTGTTACAGATAATTTAAAAGCGGTATCAAATAATTTTATTACCAATACACAAGATTTCTTCAATATTACCATCGTTATTAATGATGGCTTTATTTGTCCATAGGACTCTTACGCGTTCACCATTGCTGCGGGTATTTTCATTCTTATTGGTGGAATAGCGCTCAGGATTTTTTACAATATCATCGATCATTTCGACTAAATTATTTCCAGATACATCCTTTTCAGAAACAATGCTACCAATTACACTCTTACCCAATATATCTTCTTGATGAAAACCAAAAAATCTTTGCCCGAATGGATTAAGAAAAGTAATATTGCCTTTGATATCCATCAGTAAGATGATGCTGTTTGCATTATCAACTATCTGCTTATATCTGTCTGGATTACCCATTTTAAACAAAATTGGTGGCGGAGAGTGGATTTAAACCACCGACCAAGCGGGTATGAGCCGCGTGCTCT
>JAQTQJ010000012.1 GCA_028712255.1 Candidatus Omnitrophota bacterium | reverse complement strand
AAACCTCTTGCAAAATCCGGAGTTATCTTAAAATACTCCAGATCCTGAGCAATAATCTTCTCATAAAATAATTCTAACTCTTTTTCTTTGTCCCGTGCAACAAAACGTAATCCCGTATTATCGATTTTAAGCCCTGGAAGATTCTCGCTAAACTGCGCAATCATCCCTTCGCGGTTGTCAGCTTTAGGTAATTGAGGCCAGAAAGGAGCTTTAGGAAAATAATGTAAAACTAATTCTACCGCCTTTTGTGGATCAACCAAAGGAAGGCTGCCAATACCGGTTGCCAAGCCCTTCAAATTTATCATGCCTTTCCTCCAAGCCCAGCAATTACACAATCAACCAGAACATTGGCAAAAGTATCTTTAAAATCATAAACTGCCTTAAAATCCGCTAAAGAATCATCTTTTGTTTTGGATAAAAGCTTCATTTTAATCATATTAAAGACAATATTGCCGAAATCCTGCGTCTGGCTTATCCCCCAATATGCCAAGACCCTACAAGCCAGAGCCCCATATTGATTAATCGCATAATCCCGCAATCCACAGGTAAGCTCAGCACCTGAAACATGTGTTTTTCTTTTAAGCTTCTTCTGCGTGAAATTTAAGCCCTGAAGCACAAATTCGTAAGCATCCGGCTTATATCTTTTATCCTGGCTGCAGATTTCCTCAACTAAATCGTAAAATTTACTCATTATATTTAATCGTCATTCTGAGCCCGACATTGGTTCAGTGGCGAACGAAGAATCCCACTTGATTAGATTCTTCGTCGCTGACGCTCCTCAGAATGACACTATATGAATTATACATATCTTTCATTGAAATAATAACTTTTTATAGTCAACAGGTAAAACATGCTCATCCGAAATTACTTGCCCGGATTTAGTCATAAACACATAGGTTGGCACCCCAATAACATTATATTTGTTGGCAGCCTCCTCATCTGTATCCAAAAGCAATCCAAAACTAATAATGTGGCTCACAAAAAACTTACGTACTGCATAGCTTGGCTCTCCAACATTAACCGCAAAAACAGTTATCCCCTCTTTTTTCATCTGAGGATATAGCTGATTTAAAGTTTTTAACTCTTCGCGACAGTATGGGCACCAAGTAGTCCAAAAAAATAAAATTGTTGGCCTTCCTTTGTAGCTGGAAAGATTCACTGCTTTCCCATTTAGATCATTCAGTATAATATCTTGAGCAGAGGCTTTATTGAAAAAAGCTAAAACCAGAAAAATTAAGATAACTGAAATTAATACCCGGACTTTTTTAAAGAGCCCCACTAGAACCTCCTGATTGCAGTAAAAATAAAATATAGACCTGATAAAACAATAACTGAGGCGCAAATTCTCTTTATGCCAACCATCCAAACACCTGGCTTAGGTAATCTCGAAAAAACCGAACCAAAAGTTCCAATTAAAATAAATATCAAACCCATTCCATAAGAAAAACAAAATAATAAAAACCCTCCATAAAATATGTTTTTCTTAATCGACAAATATGCCAAAATTGAAGCCAAAACCGGCGTAAGACAGGGTGAGATCATTAATCCCGAAACAAGGCCCAATCCTAAAGCCGAAAGATAACTTCCTTTCTTAATAGCAGGGAGTTTTAAATTTGAGGCAAAATTAAAATGAAATATGTCAAACATAAAAAGCCCAAAAATCAATATGAAGACACCTGAAATAAGATTAACTATTGGGTTAGAGCTAAACTTACCAAAAATACTTCCGCTCAATACTGCAAGAATTCCCAAAGATGCATAAGTAATAGCAATACCTGTAACATAAGCTAGGCTTAAGAAAAATCCTTTGCTTCTCGAATTTTGCGCGTTACCGACAATAAAACCTGCACTAATCGGAATGAGTGGATAAACACACGGGGTAAGGCTAGCCAATACCCCTCCAAAAAAAGCAATCAGAAAATCAAACGGGCTACCTAAGAGATGCATCAATCCACCTTAAATATGACGAACTTCCGGTAACTATTGGAATGGCAATAATTTCCGGAACTTCATAACTATGCAGAGACTTAACTAATTTAATAATTTTGGATAATTTTGCCTTCTTGGACTTAATAACCAACAAGCATTCTTTAGCCCTGTCAATTTTACCTTCCCAGAAAAATAAAGAATCAACTTTATCTACAATATTGACGCAAGCAGCTAATTTAGAACTAATCAGGCTTATAGCTATGCACTGAGCCTCTTTTTTATTACTTGCAGTAACTAGAATAATGATATACATAATTTAAATTAATCTCCAATTTTTATAATCATATCATGAATAACTTCGGCATTCAAACAAATAAAGGCAAACAAAGGGACCGTTTCTATTTTTCTCGGGTCCAATTCTAGAAAAATAGAAACGGTCCCTTTGTTTCTAACTTAACTCTCCTGCACTTTAACAGATCTGATCCTGCCCAGTTGCGAACAAAGATCAAAAACTAAAGTGGGGTCCTCGGTAATCATATTTACTTTATAATTACAACTTTCTGTATCCTTTTGACAATCCACAATAGTCAATTCATTGCCAAATTCCGCTAAAGTGTTCTTGATAATTTTCGGTGAGCTGTCTTTTGCGTGCAAAATAAACTCCAATGCATATTTGGTTATCATTTAAGCATTATCACTGAAACTAGGCGGCCGGCATTATCAGCTTCTTTGCGAAAAGAAAAATAATTGTCATTATCGGAAAAAGTACAAATCTTGGGATCAAAAATGTTCTCTTCCCTAACTCCGGCATTAATTAGCTGCTGCTGGTTCACCAAAGCAATATCCATAAAAATACGGCCTTCCTGATTAGTTAAACCAAAGGGAAAATTACTTTTAAAATCCTTTTCTACTTCAAAACAGCAGGAACGAATTGAAGGGCCAAATCCCACAAACATCCTATGCGGGTGGCTGCCAAACTTATCCTGCATAACCCTGATTCCTTCAGCACAAATATTTTGCTCAGTACCACGCCAACCTGCATGCAGAATGGCTATTGCCGGCCTCTTAGGATCATAAATAAAAACTGAGAGGCAATCCGCACTTAAAATAGCAATAGAAACTCCTTTTTTATCAGTGAAAAAACCATCCGTATCGGCAAAGGAACTTCCATAATCTAAAGCCCCTCTCCCCTTATCTGCCTCAGTTACATACTTAACATTTTTCCCATGCACCTGTTGGGCACAAATAAGATTGCGATAATCGATATTAATAGCATCAAGGAATTTTTGGCGGTTTTTGAGGGAGTTTTTGGTATCCCCATAACATAAAGACATGTTACCATCCTGCCTTTTACTAAAGGCAGCAGTCACTAAATTTATCTTAAATTTTTCTAATGGGTTATAAGGTTGCATCTATTTCTACCAATTTATTACGAGATTTCTCCCCGCTTTTGATATTTACCTGATATTTCTTTATCTTAAAATGCTTACTCACCAAATCAATTAATTGACTGTTGGCTTGCCCATCAACTGCAGGCTTAGTCAGATGGACTCTCAAATTACTCCCAATCTCTTCGACATAATTACGGCTTGAACGCGGGCAAACACGAACATTAAAAATCATAAATTATTTTTTTAATTACCACTTGCTGTCATTCTGAGGAGAGGCGAAGCCTCGACGAAGAATCTCTTGAGATCCTTCGTCCGCCTACAGCGGACTCAGGATGACAACAACTATTTAAGTCTCTATAGATTTAGTATCCTGAATATTAATCAGGCGTTCAGAGACCTTTTCAAAGCGTTTCTGCGCGTCGTTATACTTGGTACTAGCGTTAAACAGGTGGTTACCCAAAATATTAAAATCTTCCTTAAATTTATTTGTTTCAATGGAAAGTGCGCTCAAACTTTTTAAAATTACCTTGGCATTCTCCTCTACTTTTAAACCGCGTAACCCTAAACAAATCACCTGTAAATACGCATAAAATGTATTTGGAGAAACAGGAATAACTTTTTTTGCCATGCTATAAGAAAAAATGTCCTCTTTGATAATTACCTCATAATAAACATTCTCCGCAGGAATATACATTAAAGCAAAATCATAAGTATTCTCCGCTGGTAAAATATATTTTGCGGAAATTTCATTGATACGGTTTTTTATATCCTGAATGAATTTTTTACGAAAAAGATCTTTTGTTGGTTCATCAGAGGCCTCGATCATCCTCTGAAAATTCTCTAAACTAAACTTGGCGTCAACCGGAACCAACCGCTCTCCCAAACGGATAACTGCATCCACAGTATCAGCACTTTTAAAACTATATTGCACCTGGTAATGCTCTTTGGGCAAAACCTGGGAAAGTAAATTTTCCAGAAATGTTTCACCCATAGAGCCGCGGAATTTCGGGGCGCGCAGAAGTTCTTGTAAGCTTGAAATATCACGGCTGATCAAAATAATCTGTTTATTAGTCTCCTCTAGTTTTCCCAGCTGCTCTTTAACGTTACCAAAAGCGCTAGTTGCACTGCCTAAATTAGCCCCAATAATCTTATTGGCCTCCTGCAGGGATTGATTCATCTGATTCAGACGCTCATTAACCTGAGAGGATATCTTAAGAGCTATTCCGATAACAAAAACGCCAATTACTAAAAATATTAAAACTATAAGCCATATCATAGTTATTAGTATAGCAGAATAAATACTCCTCTCAAAGTAAATACTCCGGCCTTATCCTCTTTATGCTTCTAAAAATATTGGTCTTTATATCCGGGCAATCTTTTTTCAGCTCTTTGATAATTTCAGTAATCTTAGTACGTTTGGAAGTGACGGAATTTGGACAAGTGCATTTATGATGTGGAAAATCTAATTCCTTAGCCATTTTCACAATCAAATCTTCATCCACATAAGCCAGCGGCCGAACAATGGTTATTGCCCCCTTAAAAAGCACTTGTTTGGGATTCATTGACGATATTTCACCATTAAAAAACATATTCATTAGGGTAGTTTCAATAATATCATCCTTGTGGTGACCAAGAGCAAGTTTAGTGCATCCAAAACGCTTAGTCACTTCAAAAAGCGCCTTACGCCGGTTCCATGAACACCAGAAACAAGAGATATCTTTACGGCTTTTACCTTTCAATATATCTATTTTCTCAATATGATAATCTACGCCTATCTTTTTAAAATACTCTGCAAGGATTTTCGGATGATGACAAGGATACCCCATATCCACATGCACAGCCAATAGTTTATATTTAATTGGCACAAACTCTTGCCTATCCTTTAAGAACTTAAGCAAAGTCAAGCTGTCCTTACCCCCGGAAATAGCCACCGCTATTTTATCGCCGTCGGTAATCATCTCATAATCCATGATCGCCTTACCCATACTTTTAGAAATATAATATTTCGCGCCCTGCAAAATACCCATATATTTTTACTTTAAGTTAAATCCTCTCCGAAATAGTAATCATTTTGCGGATCTGTTGATTAAGCGGATGAACCAGTAACTTCTCCAGACTAAGCGGCAGGCGTAACGACCAGTTTTTTGGGCTAATTATTCCCGGAACATTTATACGATACTGATAAGAATCACCTTTAAATATATCTGCTAATCCTAAATAATCCGTGATTAAATTAATACAGAATATTGCCTGAGAACCTAAGATAAATTGGGTTACTTTAGCTAATAACTCCTTACTAGCGGTCTCTGTCATTACGCCGGAGCAACCCAGAATCTTCCAGAGTTTTTCTTTTTCACCATAGGTATTTTCATAAAGATCAATAAAATCTCCTACCTCTTCTCTTCTTTTGCCTAATTCCAATAACAGTTTATCCACGCTATCAATCTCTTTTTTCCAACGTAACCTGCCATGTAATGAAAGAGCAGTATCAAAAAGTTTTAAACTAACACTAGTAAAATCAATTTTTCGCTCATTACACTTTCTCATAAACAAACACTCATCTACCGTGCCCGCTTCATACTTCCACCAAGCTTTCCAATTCGTTGTATCATGGGTTGAAAGCATGGTTACCCCAAGCTTACGATACTCCTGCGGTAATAAAAAATCATGCCGCCTGTTCCAATCCTTTACCCAACGCTGGACGTCATTACCAGGAATACCAAATTCTAGTAAAGTATCAGTGCAGCATTTAGGTATCATACCCAAATCTTCTGCGCAAAGTAGCATTTTAGTATTTTCTATTAAGATTTTTAAAATCCTCTGCCCATGCTGACACCAGAGACCCTCATCAGAAGGATCAAATTTACCATTTAGCCCCTGGTTCTCCTCTGGATCATTATAAGGAATGCTCCAGATACGGAAAAGCCCAACCACATGGTCAATGCGCAAGATACTATAAAACTCTTCTGCATATTTTAATTTTTCTTTTATGTAATGGAAGTTATCTTTGGCAATATTTTCCCAATTATAAGTAGGCATACCCCAGCGTTGGCCCTTCGCGCAATACATATCCGGAGGAGCCCCGACTGCAAAATCAAGCTTAAAGAATTGCGGATGGCTCCAGACATCGGCGCTGTCACGGGAAACTAAAACCGGTAGGTCCCCTTTTAAAAGAATATTATTTTTTTTGGCATATGCGCTTACCTCTTTAAATTGCTTAAAGAGTAACCACTGCAGCCACATCTGGAAGGTAACCTCTTCTATGTTCTCCTGCTGGAAATCTTGTAAAGCCTGCTGCTGACGATCCTTAAATTTCTCTCCCCATTCATACCATGGCTTGCCTTGATGATGATCTTTTAACACTTTAAAAAGCGCAAAATCGCTCAACCAATAAAAATTCTTTCGCTGGAATTCTTCAAAATCTATCCCCTCGCTTAAATCGGTGGCCAGAAAAGCATCCCAAAGTAGCTTAAGCTTCTTCTCTTTTACAGAATAATCAACATAATGAGGCCCTTTATCGTCATCCTGAAGGAGACCTACGGCCGACTGAAGGATCTCTTCTGCACCGAGATTCTTCCCCTTCGCGCTGCACGGGTCAGAATGACGCGCTTTTGTATACTTTCCAACTAATTCAGGAAAATCTCTTAGAGAAATATAGGACGGCTCAAGAGCAAAGGAACTTAGAGCATCATAAGGACAAAATAAAGAACCAACTTCATTCATCGGTAAAAGTTGGACTATGGAATTAGAGGTAGACTTTGCCCAGTCAATAATTAGTTTTAAATCACCAAAATCACCAATACCAAAACTATTTTTTGAATAGACGCTAAAGAGCGGAATCAAAACACCAGCGCGTTTTTTAAAACCAACCTCCTTCCAATTATCCTTGGATATACTTTTAATGAGGGTATCTTGAAGGTTTAATTCGGGCATATTTGATTAACTATAAGCTAGACAAAAGTGACAGCCACAAAAAGCATGGCAGACACTTTTGTAGAAACGCAAAATTTTGCGTATCTACATTATAGGAAAAATTAACTGAATTATTCTATTTCCCCAAAATAAAGATAATAATGCAGCAATTGAAAGAAAGGGGCCGTATGGTATGGTATGATCTTTTTTTGTAACTAAATTTATAATCCCGATAACTATTCCTAAAAATGGAGCTAGAAAAAAAGTAAGCAGCACCAATTTCCATCCCACAAAAGCACCAATCATCGCCAAAAGCTTTACATCCCCTCCACCCATCGACTCGGTTTCTCCTCCGATTGCCGGACGCTTGAGCAATTTAAAATAAATCAAATCAAAAATAGCGCCAGTCAAATAAATTATCCCGCCACCTACGATTATACCCTTTAAAGATTCTATCATAGGAATAAAAGTAAATCTTACCGGGCCAAAATTAAAACCGGTAATGGAAACCATAATAAAACCGATAATCATTCCTCCTACTGATACTTCATCCGGAATAATACGGTGGGGAATATCCACAAAGGTAGCGATAATCAAACCCCAGATCATAACCATATACAAAAAGAAGCTGTAGTTTAGCCCGAAATGATTAAAAAGCGCAAGCATTAAGAATGCGGTTAGGAACTCAACCAACAAATAACGTAAAGATATCCTTTCTTTACAAAAACGGCATTTCCCACCAAGCAAAATAAAACTTATAAAAGGAATGTTATCATAACCGGGTATTCTTTTTTGGCACTTCGGGCAATGCGAACGCGGCCAAACTACAGATTCACCTTTAGGCATGCGATGAATGCAAACGTTTAAAAAACTGCCAACAATAGAACCAAAAATAAAAACAATTACTTGGGTAATCATTTTTTCTCCTTTTTTTACTCCCTGCCTACCGGCAGGCAGGCTTTCAAAAGCGCCACTTTCATCGTCTCAACAGGAGCAACTCTGCCGGTAAAATATTTAAAAGCAAAGACTCCCTGATACAAAAGCATGCCTAAACCGTTAGAAAAATTTAAATTGCGCGCTTTAGCTAAAGTAATTAATTTTGTTTCAAGAGGATTATAAATAAGGTCATAAACAAATAAACCTTGATGCAAATCGCTAGGATCAATTAAGCATGGATCTGTCGTGCGCATACCAACCGCAGAAGCATTAACTAATAAATCTTTATTTCCTATTTCTAAATCTGCAATTCGGCTGGCGACGTTAAATTGAGTTTCAGGAAAATTTGAATTTAAATTTTTAAAAAGGCTTAAAGACTTGAATTTATCGATATCATAAATACAAAGCTCATCAATTTTCATCCTGGCTAAAGCAAAACAAACTGCCCGAGAAGCTCCTCCGGCTCCAATTACCGCTACTTTTTTAGGTTTAACCTTTAATTCCTTAAGATGGGCGGCAAATCCTAGATAATCCGTATTAAAGCCCTTTAATCTTCCGGTATAATCCACTACCACCGTATTAGCTGCGCCGATTTCCTTTACCCCTGAAGATTTACTATTTAAAAATCCAAGAATCTGTTCTTTATAAGGATGAGTAACATTAAACCCGCAAATATTTTTTTTCTTTAAGTTACCTAAAAAAACCTTGAGCTGATTGGGCTTTAACTCGAATAATTTATATTTGGCTTTTATTTTTAATTTAGAAAATGCGGCATTATGCATGCTGGGAGATAGGCTATGTTTGATGGGAAAACCTACTAAACCGTACACCCCCACACCAATTGCGCCTTTTTTTCTATTACAATTGGTGTGGGGGTAAAGTTTCGGCTCTGAGGTCATCTATTCTCTAGTTTATTTGCAGCATCAATATATGCCTTAACTGCCGCTTCAACTATATCCGTGCTTGCTCCGCGCCCGCTAACAATAGAATCCTTAATTTTAAGCTTAAGGCTTACCTGGCCCAAAGCATCCTTACCGGAAGTAACTGCCTCAAGGCGGAAATCTTCTAACCTTGCTTTATATCCGGTAACCTTATCTATAGCTTTAAAACAAGCATCTACCGGGCCGTCACCAGAGGAAACTCCAGAAATATTCTTTCCACCTTTAATCAATATTACTTTTGCTTCCGGCTTAATTTTAGTCCCAGAATGAACCTCAAAACTATCCAATTTCCAGACAGGCTTGATTAAGCGGATCTCATCCTCGACGATAGTTCTTAAATCATCGTCAAAAATATCTTTCTTTTTATCGGATAAGTCTTTAAAACGGCTAAAAGCTTTATCTACCTGGCCTTCATTTAAATGTAGGCCTATTTTCTTTAGCCTCTCATTAAAAGCATGCCTGCCGGAATGTTTTCCCAAAACCAACCCCTCTATTTTAAAACCTACATCTTCCCCGCGGATAATCTCATAAGTAGAACGCTCTTTAAGAATACCATCCTGATGAATCCCGGATTCATGCCTGAAGGCATTGCCTCCGACGATAGCTTTATTGGGTGCAACCACAAAACCAGTGAGCTTACTCACCAGCCGAGAAGTTCCATAAATATTTTTTTTGTTTATACCTGTTTTCAATCCAGCATAAATATCTCTTCGGGTATCTATACTCATTACTATCTCTTCGAGAGAAGCATTACCCGCTCGCTCACCTATTCCGTTAATCGTGCATTCGACTTGGCGGGCGCCATTTTTAACCGCCGATAATGAATTAGCAACCGCCAGGCCCAAATCATTATGGCAGTGCACAGATATAACCGCTTTATTAATGTTAGGCACATTATTTTTAATTTTCTGAATCAAGAGGCCATATTCCTCAGGCTCAGTATAACCTACCGTATCCGGGATATTAACTGTAGTTGCTCCCGCTTTAATCACCGCTTCAACTACCTGATAAAGAAAATCTTTTTCGGTGCGCGAGGCATCCTCCGGAGAAAATTCAATATCGGGGCAGAATTTCTTAGCATAACTGACTGATTCCACGGCAAGGCGTAAGATCTCATCTTCGGCCTTTTTTAATTTATACTGCATATGTATCTTTGATGTAGCCAAAAATACGTGGATACGTGCCCGCCTTGCAGGCCTGGTTGCCTGAACTGCCGCATCAATATCCTTCTTGATTGAGCGGGCCAAACCACAGATAATTGAGGATTTAATAGTTTTTGCAACTGCATGCACTGCCGCAAAATCACCCTTAGAGGAAATGGGAAAACCTGCCTCAATTACATCAACCCCCAGGTCGCTAAGCGCACGAGCTACCTCCAGCTTCTCTTTATAGTTCAAGGAAGCTCCCGGCGCCTGCTCTCCGTCCCTTAAAGTTGTGTCAAAAATTATTATTTTTTCCATATCTATTAAAAACTCAAAATCCTAACTGGAATCTTGGGACCGTTTCTATTTTTCTAAATTTAGAAAAATAGAAACGGTCCCGTGTTTCATACTCACTTCTTTAATCGAATACTAATCAACTGCTTTAAGTAACAGAAAACAACACTCACTGATTCATACCGAAACATCCCGAAAGGGGACTGCCTCTTTGACAATGCCACCTCTGATAACCATCCGAAGGAGATACCTCATACCATATACTATATCCAGAACTACTATCTGGCGTTTTGCCTCCGCTAGTACATCTTCTAGCCCAAAGTTGCGCAATCGTCGGAACTGAAAAAAATATTCTATACCGATAATATGAATCAGAAGAACAAGTATCGCTAACGCCTACGTCGCTATTTTGCATACTTTCAACCGAACCATTAGTCCAATAATATTCATATACAGCTTGCCGCATCGAGCCTAAGCGCGTTTTAGCTTCAGCAACACGACCATACTCAACCATATTAGCATATTGTGTCAAAGCAATGCTAGCCAATATCCCAACAATAATGATTACGACAATTAATTCTACTAATGTAAATCCCTTTCTAATCATAATCTCCACTAAAAGAATTTTTATACTACTGATAATTTGTCCAACTTATAAATATATTATTTCTTCATCCACGGCATCATCTCCCTTAATTGCTTCCCTACTTTTTCGATTAAGTGTTCATCCCCTGCCTTAATCAAGCTATCAAAATTCTTACGGCCGGTTTCATTCTCCTTTATCCACTCTCTGGCGAATTTTCCGGACTTGATTTCCTTAAGAATCTTTTGCATTTCTTTACGTGTTTTCTGCGTGATGATCCTTGGCCCACGGGTTAAATCGCCGTAGCAGGCAGTATTTGAAACACCTCTGCGCATCCCGGAAATACCACGCTCCTGAATAAGGTCAGTAATTAGCTTTAACTCGTGCAGAACTTCAAAATAAGCAATCTCCGGCTGATAGCCTGCACCAATCAAAGTATCAAAACCTGCTTTAATTAGTTCGCTGACTCCTCCACAAAGCACTGCCTGCTCGCCAAAAAGGTCAGTTTCAGTCTCTTCATCAAAAGTCGTCTCAATTACTCCGGCGGTAGTTGCTTTAAGCGCTAAAGCATAAGCTAAGGCTAAATTCTTAGCCTGTCCTGTTGCATCCTGATAAATCGCAATTAACGAAGGCACACCTTTGCCTTCTTCATACATCTTTCTCACTAAAGCTCCGGGCCCCTTAGGCGCAACCATAAATACATCTACGTTCTTCGGAGGCTTAATCTGTTTAAAACGGATGTTAAAACCATGTGAAAAACAAAGCGCTTTACCTTTTTTTAAATTAGGTTTGATTGACTCCTTATAGACTTTAGCCTGCACATGATCCTGTGTAAGAATCTGAATGATGTCCGCAGCCTTTGCTGCATCAGCTGCGCTAACAGGAGTAAATCCATCTTTTTTTGCTTGTTCAAAATTAGGAGTACCTTCCATCTCAGAGACTACCACCCTTAATCCTGAATCGCGCAAACACAATGATTGGCCACGTCCCTGTATACCGTAACCGATTATTGCTATAGTTTTATCCTTTAATAAATTTAAATCTGCATCCTTATCATAATAAATCTTTGCCATTTTAAATCTCCCTTCTGAATATTGTGTCATTCTGAGGAGCGGTAGCGACGAAGAATCTAAAAAACTAGATCCTTCCCCCTTCGCTACGCTCAGGGTCAGGATGACATAATTTGGACAGTAATGCGCAATGACATTAAAAATAACTATTCAATTGCCAATTTTCCTGTCCTGACTAATTCCTTAATCCCGAATTTACCCAGCTCCTCAAGAAGAGCTTTTATCTGATGCTGGTCTCCAACCGCTTCAACAATTGCGGTATCAGCTTTATGTTGGACGATTTTACCTACAAACTTATTAAAAATTACTTCAAGCTTAGGCTTATCTTTTGATGTGTAATTTATTTTTGCCAAAACCAATTCACGGTCAATATACTCTCTTTTAGTAAAATCCGTAACCGTAATTACATCAATTAATTTATTCAACTGTTTATTAATCTGCTCTAAAACTTTCTCATCCTTTGCTTCAACCACAATCGTCATATAAGATACCCCCGGATCAAGGGTTTCACTAACTGCCAAGGAAGCAATATTATAGCCCCTGGCGCTAAAAAGCCCGGCTACCCGCGCAAGCACTCCGAATTTATTTTCGACTAATACTGATATGGTATGGCGCATTATGCTAACCCTTCAATCATTTCGTTTATTGCTTTTCCCGCTGGAACCATAGGATAAACATTTTCTTCCGGCGCAATACGAAAATCTATAAACACGGTATTATCAATCTCTATTGCTCTTTGCAATGCCGAGCGCACCTGGGATTTTTTTGTTACTTTAATCCCGACTGCCCCATAGCTCTGCGCCAACAGAACATAATCAGGGCTGGTAATCGGCGTATAAGAATAACGTTTTTTATAAAATAACTCCTGCCATTGCCTGACCATGCCCAGAAAACCATTGTTAAATATTAATACTTTCACATTTATTTTATTTGCCACACAAGTGCCCAGCTCCTGGATATTCATTTGAATTGAACCGTCTCCGGCAATATTAAAAACTTCTCTTTGCGGACAGCCCAATTTTGCTCCCATTGCCGCAGGCAATCCAAACCCCATTGTTCCCAATCCGCCGCTTGAGATAAATGTGCGCGGAGTTAAATATTTATACCATTGACATGCCCACATCTGACTTTGGCCTACTTCAGTACAAATTACCGCATCTCCTTTAGTTAAATCCCAAAGCTGCTCAAGTATATATTGCGGTTTTATCATTGCGCTATCATCTTTATAAGTTAACGGATACTTCTTTTTCCAGCTCTCAATTGTTTTAAGCCATTCGCCAGTATCGGGAAGCTTATCAATCTGGCTAATAAGTTCGTCAATAACATCCCTGGCATCTCCGACAATAGGAATATCTACCCGGACATTCTTGCTGATTGATGAAGGATCAATATCAATATGAATAATTTTTGCCCCACGAGCAAATGCATCCAGCCTCCCGGTTACCCGGTCATCAAAACGCGCACCTATTGCAATAATTAAATCCGATTCCATCACCGCGTGATTTGCGTAAGCAGTGCCATGCATGCCCAGCATACCTAAAAATAATTTATGTGTCCCGCAAAAACCACCCAACCCCATAAAAGTAGTGGTTACGGGAGCCTGAATTTTTTCCGCTAGTTTTTTAAGTTCTAAATTCGCTCCGGAGGTAATTATCCCTCCGCCGGCATAAATAATTGGTTTTTTGCTGGTTGAGATTAATTTTACAGCTTTCTTAATCTGCCCGGGATGGCCAGAATAGTTAGGTTTATAACTGCGTAGATCTATTTTTTCCGGCCAAATAAATTCTGTGTCTGCTCTTTGAACATCAACGGGAATATCAATAAGCACAGGGCCCGGGCGGCCGCTGGAAGCAATAAAAAAAGCCTCCGCTATGATCCGCGCTAAGTCCTTAACATCTTTAACCAAAAAATTATGCTTAGTTACCGGACGGGTAATTCCGGTTACATCCGCTTCCTGAAAAGCATCATTACCGATTAAATGTGTGGCGACCTGGCCGGTAATAGCGACCATGGGAATAGAATCCATGTAAGCCGTGGCAATTCCCGTAACCAGATTGGTTGCTCCCGGGCCGCTTGTAGCAAGGCAGACTCCCACTTTGCCGGTTGCCCGGGCATAACCGTCTGCGGCGTGTGCCGCCCCCTGTTCATGGCGAGTTAAAATAAATTTAACGTCAAAATCATAAAGCTGGTCAAATATAGGTAAAACCTGACCTCCGGGGTAACCAAAAACTACCTCAACGCCAGCTTTTTTTAAAGATTCTAATAATATCCTTGCGCCAATCATTCTATTTTAAAATTGCTCCCTTATCCGCTGAAGTCACTAATCTAGAATAACGGGATAAATAGCCGGTTTTAATCTTGGGCGTAACCGGTTTCCACCCCTTAAATCTCTTCCCTATTTCTTCCTTACTCAACCTAACTTCAATTTTACGATTAGGAATATCAATATTAATTGTATCACCATCTTTAATAATTGCAATCGGGCCGCCTGCCGAAGCTTCCGGAGATATATGCCCGATACATGGGCCTTTAGTCCCGCCTGAAAAACGGCCATCTGTGATTAAAGCCACGGAATCGCTTAAGCCTAATCCCACGATTGCCGCCGTTGGCGCCAGCATCTCACGCATTCCCGGGCCGCCCGCAGGCCCTTCATAACGAATAACAATACAATCGCCTTTTTTGATTTTGTTATCCATGATCGCCTGCATTGCCTCTTCTTCGCGGTTAAATACACGGGCCCGTCCGGAAAACTTCATCATCTTCTCACTCACTCCGGACTGCTTTACCACTGCGCCATTTGGCGCGATATTGCCATATAAAACCGCAATGCCGCCTTGTTTATGATAGGCACGGGTAAAGGGGCGAATCACTTCTTCATCAAAAATAGTCGCCTTATCTGCAATCTCAAATGTTTTCTCGCCGCTCACATTTAAAGTATTATTCAATTTTGATTTCAACCTCTTTAATACAGCAGGAATCCCGCCCGCATACTCAACATCTTCCATAAAATGTATACCCGCAGGCTCAATCGCCGTAATATGCGGCACGCTTTTACTGATTTTATCAAATGTCTTTAGATCCAAATCAATCCCTGCTTCATGAGCGATACTCATCAGATGCAAAACCGTATTGCTTGAACCGCCTAAAGCCATATCTACCACAATAGCATTTTCCAAAGACTGCCTGGTAATAATATCGCGCGGTTTAATATTCTTCTTCACTAGCTCCACAATCCGCTCGCCGCTTGCCTGGGCAATTCTGCGTTTTTTGGCCGATCCTGCCAGAGCTGTGCCGCAACCGGGAATAGACAACCCAATAGTTTCAGTTAAACATGCCATAGTATTGGCAGTATATAGGCCCTGGCATGAGCCTTGTCCTGGGCATGCCTCCATTTCTAAACATGAAAGCTCGGCAGCAGAAATATCGCCTTTCTTTGCCCTGGCCATACCTTCATATGTATCATGCACAAAAGCTAATTTTCTTTTATTGAAACGGCCTGAGATCATCGGTCCGGCAGTAACAATGATTGCCGGAATATTCAGGCGGGCAACCCCCATAAGCATGCCCGGAGTAATCTTATCGCAATTAGTCAAGCAAATAATCCCATCTAGCTGATGCGCATTACAAACTGTCTCAATGGTATCGGCGACAATTTCCCGTAAGGCCAAAGGATAACACATTCCCAAGTGGCCCATAGCAATTCCGTCGCAAATTCCCGGTACACCAAATAGAAACGGCACGCCTCCTCCATAACAAACACCACGTTCAATAAATCTTTCCAGGTCACGCATCCCGATATGCCCGGGAATAAGATCAGTAAATGAGGATGCTACACCGATAAAAGGCCGGCCTAAATCTCTTTTAGATAAACCGGTAGCATGTAAAAGCGCTCTATGCGGCACTCTCTCCAAACCTTTTTTTATCTGATCTGAACGCATATATCATCCCCCTCTTATAATTTAAATCCTGGGGACGGTTCTCTTAAAAAGAGAGCCGTCCCCAAATTTTAGTCCGCGCCTTCGCCGTCATGAACCACCCCGATATCCTGGCGTTTACGCGTAATTACCCGCTTTAAAGTTACATATTTATCTACTAGTGCTCGATTATTTACGGCATTGAACTGCTTAAAGAGAAAATCAAACTTAGCTTCAATCTCTGCAGCAATTTTATCACGCACATCGCTGGCCAAAGACATAATTTCTTTTTTAAACGGGCCTAATGCTTTTTTACGCGCCTTATAAAAAAATTGCTCTTCAGTTTCCCCTACTTTTCTTTCGCTGACAGCATTAACCTTTAGCCAATCATAAATCTTATTCTTTAAATCAACAGGAAAATATTTACTGTCAAACATCATATTCTGAAATCCGGTTGCTAAATGCACTTCTAATGTATTATTTTCCGGAAATTTGTGAAACATCTCTTCCGGTAAGGTTGAAGCACCATGTTGCACCGCTCCACCAATACCGAATTCTTTTTGCGCAATGCCGGATAAATTATTTAATGTTCCAAAATCAAGTTTTACTTCAGCAATAGAACCATCAGCTTTAACTACTCCGCCATGGGATGTGCCGGTCTGCACAGAAATTTTACTTATACCGACTAATCCTTTACGTAATCTTTCTTTATAACCTTCCATAAAAGCACGAAGATCCTCAGCAGTAGAATTTTGATGCCCTACTTCACCAATCTCTCCACCCACAGAAACAGTCACGCCTTTTGGCTCAATGCGGCGGATAAACTGGGTTAATTTAGCGCAAACCTCATAATTATCCTTCTGCTGCTTCTTGATATCCTTTTTTGATAAATCTACCAGCGTCGAAGAATCAATATCAATATTATAAAAACCTCCGGCAATACTATCTGCGATCATACTCTGCAATGCCTCCAGCTCCTTATCAGGATTTTCTTGGAATTTCTTAGCATTAACCTGACAATGATCTGCCTGAATAAATACAGGACCAGTATAATTTTCCTTTATCGCCGCAGCCATTACAACCGAGGTATATTCAACCGGAGCTTGGGCCGTATAACCCATTTCAGATTTAGCAATTTCAAAAATAAATGCTCCGGAATTATTCTTCTTGGCAGTGCGGAATATCGCGCGGGCCAAATCATAAGTCATACTACGTAGATTCATCGCCGGCACAGTAAAACCGCTAAATTCTTCCTTGCCGCGAGCCATATAAAGTTCATGAATACTGGATGGATAAATCCCTTTTTTGTAGGCGATATCCAGAATCTTCTTCGCTAATTTTTTCTTTAACTCTACCTCGTCGGTTAAAATCAGGTCCATTACAATTTTATCAATTTCAAGCGGTTTTCTTCCCATTTTGACTCTCCCCCTATTATTTAAGTTAAAACTTTAATTAAATTATAAAAATTATTAAATTTTAATTCTTTTTTCTTTATCGCAGTCTCAAAAGGAACCTCTATAATCTTACCTTCACTTAACCCTAAAGCAATATCCTTTTTACCGGCAATTAAGCAATCAACTGCCGCCTTACCAAGCCCCAAAGCCAGATCCCGGCTAAAAGCTGTTGGCCTGCCGCCTCTTTGAACATGGCCTAAAACCACAGTCCGGGTTTCTAATCCGGTTATATCGGTAATTTGCCTGGCAATAGAGTCAGCCTTACCTGCTCCCTCAGCAAGCACAATGATCCAGCTCATTTTCCCGATCAAATTACCGTGCACGATATCATGGCACACTGCATTAAGATTTATTTCCTTCTCCGGGATAAGTACATCTTCGCATCCTCCGGCAAGGGCAACGGTCAAAGCAATATAACCTGATTCTCTACCCATTACCTCGACTACAAATATTCTCTCCATACTGGTAGCAGTATCGCGAATTTTATCGATTGCATCCAAAGCGGTATTAATTGCCGTATCCGTACCGATAGTATAATCTATCCCGTTTACATCATTATCAATAGAAGCAGCTATACCGACACAAGGAATTTTGTATTTTTTATAAAACTCATGCGCCGCCGCAAAAGAACCATTACCTCCGATAACTACTAAACCATCAATATTATTTTTCTTAATTGTCTCAAATGCGCGCTTCTGTCCCTCTTCAGTCCTAAACTCGACGCAGCGGGCAGTTTTCAAGATTGTTCCGCCTTGGCTGATAATTCCGGAAACAGAACGCTGATTCAAACTTTTTAGCTCCTCATTAATCAATCCCCACCAACCACGAAAAACTCCCATTACTTCCAGTTTCTGACTAATCCCATAGCGCACCACAGCACGGATTGCCGGATTCATCCCTGGAGCATCGCCGCCGGTAGTTAATACTGCTATTTTTTTAATCATTAATTAATCCTCAAGGCTCTAAAACCTAAAACAAGCTGTTAGTTTTAAGCTATAAACTGTAAGCTTACCGCTTATGGCTTACAACTTATTTAGGGTTTATCATAAAATCAGGTGCCCATCTCCCAACTTGCCAAATATTTCTTTTGTTCCGGAGTCAAAACGTCAATCGAAATTCCCATAGATTTAAGCTTAAGCCTGGCAATATTCTTATCAATATCTTCCGGAACTACATAAACCTCTTTATTCAATTGGCGGTAATTCTTAGCCATATATTCTGCGGAGAGGGCTTGGTTAGCAAAAGACATATCCATAACGCTTGCAGGGTGGCCTTCGGCTGCCGCTAAATTAATCAAGCGGCCTTCCCCTAAAACGTAAATCTTACGATTATCTTTTAAGGTATACTCATCGATAAAATCTCGCGTTGCTCTCTTGGATTTTGATATTGCGGCTAAACCTGGAATATCAATTTCAACATTAAAATGCCCGGAGTTCGCTACAATTGCCCCATCCTTCATAAGAGCAAAATGTTGGCGACGGATAACATTAATATCGCCGGTAACCGTAACAAAAATATCCCCGCTCTTAGCCGCTTGTTTTATCGGCATGACTCTGAAACCATCCATCGTTGCTTCCAGGGCCCGCAGAGGATCAACTTCAATAACAATTACCTTGGCTCCCATGCCATTTGCACGCATGGCCACCCCCTTACCACACCATCCGTAACCGCAAACGACAAGATTAGCTCCGGCAATTAATTTATTCGTCGAACGGATAATTCCATCGAGAGTAGACTGTCCTGTGCCATAGCGATTATCAAAAAGATGCTTGGTCAAAGCATCATTAACCGCAATTATCGGATAACGTAACTTTCCTTCGCAGGCTAAGGCGCGCAGGCGGATTACTCCTGTCGTAGTTTCCTCAGTACCGCCGATAATATTAGCATGATCCTGAACTGGACGTTGATGGATAGTACTGACCAAATCTGCACCATCATCCATAGTAATATCCGGCTTAATTGCCAATGCGGATTTCATATGTAGATAATAAGTTTTAGTATCTTCTCCTTTAATCGCAAAAACACCAATCTTTAAATCCTTAACTAAAGAAGCAGCCACATCATCCTGTGTTGAGAGAGGATTAGATGCGCACAAATACGTATCTGCCCCGCCTGCTTTTAAAACATCAGCGAGTACTGCAGTTTCAGTAGTAACATGCAAACAACAAGCAATTTTTAATCCTTTTAAAGGCTTCTCTTTAGAAAATCTCTGCTTAATTAAATTAAGTACGGGCATATTCTCAGATGCCCATTCAATTCTCAAAGCGCCTTTTTTAGCTAAATTTACATCCTTAATGTCGTATCTCATAGAAACTCCTTTTTAGAAAATGCGAAATCCTAAGATAAGCTGTAAGTTTTAAGCTATAAGTTGTAAGCTTAACGCTTACGGCTTATTTAATATTTTCTATATCTTTGCCGCTTGTTTTTTTAAATCTCCTGCTTTATCTGTTTTCTCCCAAAGAAACTCCGGCTCCGACCTGCCAAAATGCCCGTAGCTGGCTGTCTTCCTATATATGGGCCGGCGTAACTTTAATGATTCAATAATGCCTTTAGGAGTAAGTTGAAAATTTTTCCTTACCAATTTTACCAGAGCCTCCTCCGAAATAACAGATGTCCCTTCAGTTTTAACCATAACTGATAAAGGTTCCGCATGCCCGATTACATAAGAAAGCTGAATAAGGCATTTCTCTGCTAAACCGGCTGCCACAATATTTTTAGCAATATAACGGCACATATATGCTGCAGAGCGGTCAACCTTGGTAGGATCTTTACCAGAAAATGCCCCGCCACCATGAGCAACTGCACCACCATAAGTATCAACAATTATTTTTCTTCCAGTCATACCAGTATCGGATTGCGGCCCGCCAACGACAAATTTTCCAGTCTGGTTAACATAATATTTGGTATCTTTGTCCACCCAACCGCGAAGTATCGGCCCGGCAACCTGACGGATAATTTCCTGCCTGGCTTTTTCAGTAATCCGCTTGCCACTCTTATCCAGGATATCTTCGGTATGTTGTGAAGCCAATACCACTGAATCCACACGAACAGGCTTCCCACAATCATACTCAACAGTAACTTGTGTTTTTCCGTCTGGGCCAAGATATTTCAAAATATTGTTCTTACGAACTTCGGTCAAGCGCATAGAAAGTTTTTGCGCAAGCATTAAAGCAAGCGGCATTAACTCTTTGGTTTCATTGCAGGCATAACCAAACATTATCCCCTGGTCCCCTGCTCCGCCGACATCAACCCCTTGCGATATATCCGGTGATTGCGAGTGAATAGCATTAAGAATGGCACAGGTATGAAAATCAAAACCATATTTAGGATGATTATAGCCAATCTCTTCAATAATCTTTCTGCTTATATCATGAACATGTATAAAACCGCGCGTGGTAATCTCACCACCCACAATTAATAACCCCATCGTTACATAAGTTTCACAGGCAACACGAGAATAAGGATCAGTTGCTAAACAAGCATCCAAAATTCCGTCTGAAATCTGATCACATAGCTTATCCGGGTGGCCTTCAGTTACCGATTCTGAAGTAAAATAAAACTTTGAAGCTGACATATTTCCTCCTTGTGTACAAACACAACACCGGCGCAATTCCGCTTAGCGCCGGGTGTGCTTGTTTAGGCAAAACCCTTTTTTGCCGCGTTTAAATATTTATAATCACCGATATCAAACCAACTACCTCCAAACACATACCCATAAACATCTATTCTGTCTTTAAGCCAGGCAATATAACTGCCAGTAGCATCTGCCTTTATCTTTCTATTCTGAATATATTCCTTGATCAAACCTAAACAATCTTTAGGCATATAATACAAACACATAGCTACCAGAAGACTTTGAGGTTTTTTTGGTTTTTCTTCAAAACTAATTACCTTCTTACCAATATCTAATTTCACTACACCATAACGACTGGCATCATTTTTTTCTTTCAGTTTATACAGACCAATACTTACAGCAGAATTTTTTCTTCTGGAGAAATTCAAAAACCCCTTTAAAGGACCGTTAAACAAATTATCCCCTCCTACAACTAAAAGATCATCCCGAATTTTTAGTTTCTTAATTACAAAATTAATATCCCCAATAGCCCCCAACCTATCGTGGTTACTCTTAGTTAAATCATCTACCAGAGTAATCTTTTTGGGTGATTTAACTGATTTTATCCATACATCAAAAACATCAATAAACTTACTATTAGTTACAATATAAATCTCATCAATAGCAAAAACTTTACTTAATTTATCGAGTATATATTTTATAATCGGCCTTCCTCTTACTTCCAAAAGTGGCTTAGGGTACTCTCTGGTTAAAGGATAAAGCCGGGTGGCATATCCGGCAGCTAAAATTAATGCCTTCACCGCGCACCTTCTTTCATAATTAATTTATCAAACCATATGGCTTTAATAGTTGAATATTTAGAAGGTATGGGGTTCACTTTATTTTAAAATCTCCTCCAGTTTATTCTGAGCAAACTCCTCTACCTGAGTACCAGTTGAGAGTTTCATCGCTTCAACGGCAAATTTTTGCGCGGATTTAAATCCTACAGCGCGGATTATATATTTTAATTCCGGAATAATCTGCGGTGGCATACTAAACTCATCAAGCCCCAGGCCTAAAAGAATAAGCGCCAAAGACGGATCTCCTGCCATTTCACCACACATAGCTACTTTAATTTTAGCATTATGCGCGGCGTCAATAATAACCTTGATTAACCTTAAGATTGCCGGATGTGCCGGTTCATAAAGATAAGCAACCTTCTCATTGGCGCGATCAACTGCCAAAGAATACTGGATCAAATCATTTGTACCGATACTAAAAAAGTCCGCTTCTTTAGCTAAAATATCGGCAGTCAATGCTGCCGAAGGGACTTCAATCATCACTCCTACCTTAATTTTATCATTAAAAGCCAGTTTCTTCTGTTTTAACTCCTCTTTGGCCTCATTAAGTAGATGATTAGCCTGCCGCAACTCCTCTATCCCAGAAATCATCGGATACATTAACTGAAGGTTACCATGCACTGAAGCCCGAAGTATAGCACGTAACTGCAATTTAAATATATCCGGGCGCGCCAGGCAAAATCTAATCGCCCTCCATCCTAAAAATGGCTGCATTTCATATGGAATTTTAAATTGAGATAAGAATTTATCTCCACCTATATCTAAAGTGCGGATAACTACCGGGTGAGGATTCATCTCTTGAGCAACATACTTATAAGCCTGATAATGTTCATCTTCACTAGGAGAATCTTTACGGTTCATATAAAAAAATTCTGTGCGATAAAGCCCTATCCCTTCGGAGCCATGCAGTTTAACGGAAGACACCTCGTCAGGAAATTCGATATTCGCATTTATCATAATCACTCTGCCATCAGTAGTAACCGCACTTAAATCTTTGACTGATAGAAATCTTTCCGCAATACCTTTTAATTTTTCAAGTTTTTGCCGGTAATCACTAAGCGTTTCTTCATCGGGATTAACAATTACTATTCCCATATTGCCATCAACAATAAGGATATCTCCCGGATTAACCTTGGCAGTAATCGTTTCCAAACCAACTACGGCGGGTATCTCAAGAGATTTGGCCATAATCGCCGTATGCGAAGTTTTTCCTCCGATATCGGTAACAAAAGCTGCAACACTTTTAGTATGCATTGCCGCAGTATCTGAAGGAGAAAGGTCATGGGCTACAATAATGGCTTTTTCTTTAACATCTCCCAAGCCCTTCTTCTCTTTACCCAGAAGATTTCTCAGTATTCGTTTACCGACGTCATTGATATCCGCAGTACGTTCCTTAAGATATTCATCTTCAATTTTTAAAAACACGCTGATATATTTCTTTAAGACTTCTGAGAAAATATAGGCGACATTAAGCTGTTCTTTCTTAATGCGCGATATTACCTCCTCAATAAGCATGCGGTCTTCTAAGACTAAAAGATGCGCATCGAAAATCTGAGCCTCCTCTTGGCCCATATCCGAGCTGATTCTTTTTTGCAGCTCTATAATCTCGCGGCGCGTCTTAATCAAGGCTTCCTCGAAAAGCTGAATCTGGACAGGAATATCTTCCCACTTGATCACTTCACGCATGACAACAAACTCTTCGCTTCCAAGTTTATAAACTGGGCCAATACTTATGCCGCCGGCGGCGGCTATTCCCTTTAACTGAATCATAGCTCTTCCTCGTTACTGATTATCTTCTCCAGCTCTTCCAGTGCTTTTTCTGCATCAGTGCCATCTGCTTCAATAATAATCAGGCTCCCTTTTTCTGCTCCGAGCATAAGAATACCCATTATCGATTTACCATTAACCTCTTCCTCGTCATGGCGCACAGTAATACGGCAGTCAAATTTATTGGCCACCTGCACAAATATAGCAGCAGGCCGAGCGTGTAATCCTTGCTTATTCTTTACAATTAATTCTTTTTTAATTAAACTCATTTTTATATCTCTTCAATAAAACTTAAAATTATTTTCGCCAATTTTTCCGCGTCATGACGGATTACTCCGTCAGCAATCATACTAAAATCTTCTTCAACAAGCCGGTATCCAAGCCCCTCGACCTTCTTACGGTCATTAATTACAAGAGCCGAATTATCTTTAGAATATCGCCTTAATACCTCTTCTGGAACCTCGCCATTATTCACCAGGCAATAATCAAGAATACGGGGATAGCTATGCTTTACCAGTGCCTTAATATGATCAGAGGCACTATAACCGTCGGTTTCTCCCGGCTGAGTCATTACATTACAGACATAAACTTTTATCGCCTCAGATTCGGCGATCGCCTTAGCTATCTCCTTAATTAATAAATTAGGAATTATGCTCGTATATAAAGAACCCGGGCCTAAAACAATAATCTGAGCCTCTTTAATCGCTTTAAGCGCATCCGGTGTAGCAAGCGGCAACTCCGGAGTAAGGCTGACTTTATTAATAGCCTTTCTGGCCTTAGGGATTTGATCCTCCCCTACTATAGTTGAGCCATCATGAAAATGGGCCACCAAAGCCACATCCCCCAAAGTCGAAGGAATAACCTGGCCTCGTAAAGCCAAAACTTTACTGGTTTCTTTAATTGCCTTCTCAAAATCACCGGTTAAACGAGTCATTACCGTAAGAAAAAGATTTCCAAAGGAGTGGCCAGAAAATTCTGAATTTTTATCAAAACGAAACTGAAAAAGATCGCGCATCAATGCCGGGGCATCAGCAAGAGCCACCAAACAGTTACGGATATCGCCAGGAGGTAAAACATCAAACTGCTGCCGTAAACGTCCGCTTGAACCTCCATTATCAGCTACCGTAACTACAGCCGAAATATTCGAAGAATAATTCTTTAACCCGCTTAAAAGAACCGATAATCCAGTCCCTCCGCCTATGGCAACAATGTGCGGGCCACGGCTTAATTGTTTTTTTTGATATAAAATATCAATCAGCTCATTTCCTCTTGATGACGGGACAAATACGGCAATAAAAGAACGCATCATCCGTTTAATCCCCAAAATCAAAATTATAATTCCCGAAATTACAATCAAGGCGTCCAAAAATTGGACTAACCAAAATTCTTCACTGCGTAGATTAGCGGTCCCTAAAATTAAAAGAACTACACCAAAAGCACTTAAAGCCACCCAACGCTTAATGCCAATGCCCGGATAAAACCATTTTAAGATTCCAAAAGACTTATCTCTCATACGCCTATATTTATTTTAAAAACAAAAGGGACGGTTCTGTTTTTCAATCAAACTAGGCGACGGAAAAACAGAACCGTCCCCTAGATTCTTAATACAAAATCAAATCTTTTTTTCGTCTTCCTGCGTGATAATCTTAATAACGGATTTATCATCCGCGCAGGTGCGCAGGGTATCACGGAAATATTTATCCTTTAATAGGCGTGATATCCTGGCTAAGGCCTTAAGATGCGGGCCGGCAGAATCCTGTGGGGCAACAAGTAAAAAGAAAATATAAGCTAATTCTCCGTCTAAAGAATCAAAATCCACGCCTTTTTTGGAAAGGCCAAAAGCCGCCACTAATTTATTCACACAATCGCATTTTGCATGCGGAATGGCAATTCCTTGGCCGATTGCAGTAGAGCCAAGGGCTTCCCTAGACATAAGAGAATCAATTAACTTATTGCGATTGCGTTTTTCTACATCGCCTGCCTCAATCAAAAGATCGACCATTTCTTTAATTACATCTTCTTTCTTGGTAGATTTTATATCGGTGAGAATAGCTTTTTTGGAAAGAAAATCCATTATCTGCATTTGTTTCTCCTTTTTTGAATGAGTCCGTTATTAATTTTGACAGCGGACGAATTAAAGCGGGAGACGGGATTCGAACCCGCGACATCAACCTTGGCAAGGTTGCGCTCTAGCCAGCTGAGCTACTCCCGCAAGTTATCTTTAGAATTGCTTACTTTTTTGGGCGGAAGAGGATTTGAACCTCCAAGGGTTGCCCCAATAGCTCCTAAGGCTATCGCGTCTGCCAATTTCGCCATCCGCCCGTCATTTACGGCAGATACTCCCCTTCTTAATTCTTAGTTCTTAACTCTTAGTTCTGAATTTATGAGCCTCCCGCGACTCGAACGCGGCACAACCACATTAAAAGTGTGGTGCTCTACCGGATGAGCTAGAGGCCCAAAAGCTAACTCTAAAAAAAGCTGTAAGCTGTAAGTTTTAAGCTTATAGCTTATAGCTTATAGCTTATAGCTTATAGCTTATAGCTTATAGCTTATAGCTTATAGCTTATAGCTTATAGCTTATAGCTTAAAACTCCAATATTTCCTTCTCTTTACTCTTTAAGAGCTCGTCAATCTTAGCAATATATTTATCAACTATTTTTTGCAATTCATCGACACCGCGAAATTTTTCATCCTCAGAGATAAACTTATCTTTTTCTAGCTTCTCTACCGCTTCTTTTGCGTCTCTCCTGATTGTACGCATAGATACACGGCCATCTTCGGACATTTTATGCACTAGCTTTGCCATTTCAAGGCGTCTCTCTTTGGATAATTGTGGAACAGTAATTCTAATTACCTTACCATCATTAGAAGGACTAACCCCAAGGTTAGATTTTAAAATCGCCTTCTCAATCTCAGCAATTGCCGTAATATCCCAAGGCTGGATAACAATCAAATGCGCATCAGGAGCGGATATTGCCGCCAGCTGTTTTAACATGGTCAGAGTCCCATAATAATCGATATGCAAACCTTCAACTAAACTTGGAGATGCCCTACCTGTCCTTACTTCATGAAATTGACGATTCATTGATTCAAAAGCCTTTTTCATCTTTTCTTCTGTATTAAACAATATTTCTTTAATAGACATACTACTTACCTCCAATTATCTAACAACCGTACCGATATTTTCACCCAAAATTACCCGCCTGGTATTACCCAGGCGATTAAGATTAAAAATAACAATGGGTAGTTTATTGTCCATACAAAGGCTAACTGCCGTTGCATCCATTACCTTTAAACCTTTTTTAAGCACATCTATATATTTTAAACGGCTAAATTTTTTAGCATTTTTTACTTTCATCGGATCAGCAGAATATACACCATCAACTTTAGTAGCTTTAAGAATAGCATCGGCATTAATTTCCATGGCACGTAACGCTGCGGCTGTGTCAGTAGTAAAATAAGGATTCCCGGTACCTGCCACAAAAATTACCACTCTGCCCTTTTCTAAATGCCGTATCGCTCTCCTTCTAATATAAGGCTCCGCTATCTTTTGCATCTCAATGGCGGTCATAACGCGAGTAGGCACGCCGCTTTTCTCCAAAGTATCTTGTAAAGAAAGTCCATTGATTACAGTAGCTAACATCCCCATATAATCTGCGACACTACGGTCCATATCCAACCCACGGCAATCAGTATTTTCTTGGCCCCGCAAGATATTACCTGCACCTAAAACAACAGCCACATCTACCGCCATATCTCTAATTTCTTTAATCTGGGCCGATATGGCTTTAAGAACCTGCGGATCTATGCCATGCGGTTTCTTTCCCGCAAGCGCTTCACCGCTTATTTTAAGGACAATCCTTTTATAAACTGGTTTTACCATTTATTTTATTCGCCGATCTTATAACGGGTAAACCTGCGGATAACCACATTTTCGCCGATTTTTGAAACGATGTTGCCTAAATAATCCTTGATCGTCAGAGTTGGATCTTTTACAAAAACCTGTTCTAGTAAACAATTATTTTTATAGTAATCTTCTTTGCTCTTTTCATGCTTTAAGACCTCCTCCGGAACATCCTCTTTCTTAATATACTCCGGACTAGTCGCGGCAATCTGCATAGCCAGGTCTTTGGTAAATTTAATAAACTCCTCATTTCTAGCAACAAAATCCGATTCGCAGTTAACCTCTAGTAGAACCCCAATTTTGTTACCATGATGTATATAAGAATCGACCCTGCCTTCTTTAGCCGCACGGCCCTGCTTTTTAGCAGCGACTTCCAATCCTTGTTTGCGTAATAATATAATTGCCTGCTTTATGTCTCCCTTGGCTTCCTCTAGGGCTTTTTTACAATGAGCAACACTTGAACAGGTTAAATCTCTTAACTCCTTAATTGCATCAACTGAACTCTTCATTTTAAAATTACCCCTTTTTTCTTAATTTTGGCTTTAAATCCGCAGCTGGTTTCAAATGCGCCCTTTTTGTTGCTGCAGCATTATCAGTAAGCGGATGGCTATCTTCAACAATCTCTTCAATCTCTTTTATTTTAATCTCCTCTTCCGGTAAAACCTCAACCGGAATATCTTGCTTAGCCTCCTCTACCTTAACCCCTTCTTGAGTAAGATATGACAAGAATTTTTTTCTGCCTTCAATAATCGTATCGGCAATAATCGCCGCTACCGTGCGAATAGATTTAGTAGCGTCATCATTACCAGGAATAGGATAATCCACCAAAGAAGGATTAGAATTAGTATCAATTAACCCGATTATCGGGATACCCAATCTACGTGCCTCTCGCACCGCAGTCTCTTCTTTTTTAGTATCTACGACAAATACCGCCTTGGGCATCCGCTCCATAGGAACAATCCCTGAGAAGTTTTTATTCAGTTTAGCCAGTTCTTTTTCTAAAAGCGCAACCTCTTTTTTAGTTAATTTCTCAAATGTCCCGTCTGTGCGCATTTTTTCGATATCTTTTAGCCGATTAATACTCTTCTTTATAGTGGAAAAATTTGTAAGCATTCCGCCCGGCCAACGGTCAGTAACATAATACATTCCGCTGCGTATAGCCTCCTGCTTAATTACATCCTGAGCCTGTTTTTTAGTCCCCACAAAGAGTACAAATTCACCCTTAGAGGTTATCTCAGTTAAAAAATCCCGAGCAGCATTAATACATTCCTCGGTCTTTTCCAGATCGATGATATAAATACCGCTTCTTGAACCAAAAATAAATTTTTTCATCTTCGGATTCCAGCGTTTAGTCTGGTGCCCAAAATGTACCCCTGCTTCTAGAAGTTGCTTGATTAATTCTGATGGCACGTTTCTACTCCCCCTTCTTTCTTCTCTTTATTGGTTAATATATATTTCTTATCTATTGTTGCAGAAAACAACAATCCCAGCTCAAAAAATAAGCCCAGATTTCAGGATAAGAAGTTAATCGTGTAATTATAGCAAAATTTTATCCATTTGCAACTATTTTTGTAACTCTTGGGCCTCATACAACCGCTTATACAAACCATTGTGTTCCAGCAGTTGGCTATGCGTTCCTTGTTCAACAATCATTCCTTTATCTAAAACTACAATTCTGTTTGCATTTCTTACCGTAGAAAGCCGATGTGCAATCATAAATACCGTTCTCCCAGTAACTAGCTGATCAAGGGCCTCCTGTACAATGCGTTCAGAGGCAGAATCTAATTGCGAAGTGGCTTCATCCAGAATCAATATCGGAGCATCCTTTAAAAGAGCGCGCGCTATAGCAATGCGTTGACGCTCTCCGCCAGAAATCTTAACTCCTCTATCACCAATAGTCGTCTCATACCCTTGAGGGCATTTAAGTATAAAATCATGTGCGTGCGCCTTCCTGGCTGCTTCTTCAATCTCTTCAGTAGAAGCATTGAGCTTACCATAAGCGATATTAGAACGGATTGTGTCATTAAAAAGCATGGTTTCCTGATTGACTATGCCAATTTGGTTACGTAATGATTTTAAACTAAATTCCCGGATATCAACTCCGTCGATAGATACAATCCCTTTCTGAGGATCATAAAATCGCGGAATTAAATCTACCAATGTACTCTTACCTGAACCGCTAGGCCCGACAATCGCCAGCATCTGGCCATGCTCTATATCTAAAGTAATTCCCTTTAAAATCTGGGCATCAGTATAACTGAACCAAACATCGCTAAATCTGATATTCTTCTTAAAATTTTCCATAACCCTTGGTTGCAGCGCCTCTTTTACGCTAGCTTGAGTTTCCAATACCTCATGTATGCGCTCGCTAGCGGCCAAGCCCTGTTGATTCAAAGCATTAACCTGACTTAATTTTTTAAATGGGCTAAACAATGAAAAAAATGAACCTATAAAAAGCCCAAATACTCCAAAAGAAATCCTGCCGGCAATAACCTCATGCCCGCCCCAGAAAACAACACAAGCTCCGGCTACTGCTATTAAAAGCTCCATAGAAGAATTAAGTAAAAGCGAACGCTTGATTGTCCTCATACAGATTTTAAAATAATCTACATTTACCCGGTTAAATTTATTAACCTCATACTCCTCCATATTAAAAGCCTTAACGATTCTGGCTCCCATAATCGTCTCATATAGCAGGGAATTAGTATCGGCAATCTTTTCCTGGGAACGTTTGGAAAGCTTTCTTAAGGCCTTACCGACTTTTATAATTGGGAAACTAATCAAAGGTAAAAACACAAATGAAATCAAAGCCATCTTAAAATAGATAAAGAAAATAAAGGCAGCAAAAATTACTACCTGCAGGCTCTGATAAATCAAATCCGTTGAACCATAAGAAACGGCATTTTCTACGATTTTGGCGTCGTTAGTAATCCGCGACATCAACTCTCCGCCGCGTTTATGGGTAAAATAATTAAGAGATAGTGACTGAATCTTAGCGTAAAGCTGGCTCTTGATATCCCGGATCACCCGCTGGCCGATATCCGACATAAGATAACTTTGGAAAAACCCAAAAACTCCTTTTAAGAAAAGCAATAGCAGAAAACCAATCACCATATAGTTGAGCATAACACCCGGAGGAATATTGTTTATTTTATCTACAAAATTAGCCAGAAAATCCGGTAATTTAGTAGGGACAATAATCTTTTTATGGGTCAAAACTATATCAACCAATGGCAGCATCATCGTATAAGTTACCCCGTTAAATACCGCAGAGAACCCCATACAAACGATAGCAGCAAAAAAAAGCCCCTTGTAAGGCTTCACAAATTTCAATAATTTTAAGTAATCCTTCATGATTATTCCTTCCTGTAAGGGCATTATTTTAGCATATAATCTAACTCTGGCAAACCTTTTTATTGCATTATTGCCTTACAAAAACCAGGGGACGGTTCTCTTTTTTAAGAGAACCGTCCCCTTTATTTTAACACAGCACAAAATTTTAATTGCAACAAAACACACACTTTGCTATGATTATGGAATGAGTAAACTTAAAATTGGTGTAATCGGAATAGGACATTTAGGCAGTATCCACGCTAAGATATATAAGGAAAGTCCAAATTGCCAACTTGTGGGTGTATGCGATACTAATTCGGAATCACTAAACCGGACTTGTGCCGATCTGGGAGTACCAGGATATAGCGATTATAAAGAACTTTTTGGTAAAGCAGATGCGGTAAGTATTGCTGTTCCTACAGTATTGCACCACAAAGTGGCCGTAGAATTCCTTAAGGCAGGCATACATACCCTAGTTGAGAAACCTTTCACCTTAACCCTAAAAGAAGCTGACGACCTGATTAAGATCGCCGACAAAAATAAGCTTATTCTACAGGTTGGGCACATTGAAAGGTTCAATTCTGCTTTCGCAGCTACGCTTAAAATCATTAAAATGCCCAAATTTATTGAGTGTCACCGCCTTTCAAGCTTCCCTAACCGCTCTTTGGATGTAGGCGCAGTACTTGATATTATGATTCATGATATTGATATTGTACTGGGGCTGGTAAATTCGCCGCTAAAAAGAATTGACTCTGTAGGAGTAAACGTGCTGACTAAATTTGAGGACATTGCCAATACCCGCCTGACTTTTAAGAATGGCTGCGTTGCTAACCTCACCGCCAGCCGAGTATCCGATGATCCTATGCGCAAGATCCGCATCTTTCAGGAAGATACCTATATATCCCTAGATTATAAAAACGCCCAAGCCTCGGTTTACCGAAAAATCGGTTTGCAGATAACTAAAGAGAACCTGCCCATAGAAAAAGAACAACCACTGCAAAAAGAACTGGAATCATTTATCTCCTGTGTAACTAATAACACTACCCCTCTAGTTTCTGGCCCGATAGCCCGTCAGGCGTTGGAAGTTGCTCTAAAAATCCAAAGACAAATATGGAACAGATAAAAAAAATCTTTATCGTTTGCGGCGAGCCTTCCGGAGATCTTTTGGCAGGGAATCTTGCCAGCGCAATCAAAAACCTTAACCCAAACATAAAAATTTCGGGCGTAGGAGGTACAAATTTAGCCTGCGCCGGATGCGAAATTTTCTATAATATTAAAGAACTTTCAGTCATGGGGTTATTTGATGTTTTAAAGAAGCTGCCGAAATTCTTTAAGTTAAAAAAAATAATTTTGGAGAAAATTTACGCCGATAAACCTGATGCCATAATTTTAGTTGATTTCTCCGGTTTTAACCTGCGCCTTGCCAAAACCATCAATAAACGCATACCTGTCATCTATTATGTCAGCCCGCAAGTTTGGGCTTCAAGAGAAAAAAGAATAAATAATATAAAAAAGTTTGTCTCCAAGATGTTTGTGCTCTTTAAATTCGAAGAGGAATTTTATAAACAACGCTCAATAGAGGCAACCCGCGTAGGCCATCCTTTAATAGATCTAGTAAAACCAACTCTAACAAAACAGGAATTTTTGGATTTTTTTAGGCTTTCTCCTAATAAAAAAATCGTTGCCCTGCTACCCGGTTCACGCAAACAGGAAGTTCGATTAATCTTGCCCATAATGCTTAAGACTGCCAAAATTATCAACAAAATAAACCCTCAAACACAATTTGTTATCGCTAAAGCTCCTAATTTAAATACTCAAATATACCAAGACGCATGCAAAAAATTTAATCTGGATTTAAATATTATCGATGGAAAAACTTACGACTGCCTTGATATAGCCCAAGCAAGTATGGTCTGTTCTGGAACAGCCACCCTAGAAGCGGCAATCATCCAAAAACCTTTTGTAATCATATATAAAACTAACATTCTAAATTACTTACTTTATCGGCCACAGGTAAAAATACCTTACATTGGTATGGTTAATATCGTAGCCGGCAAACAGGTTGTTCCGGAGTTTCTTCAGTTTAATGCTGACCCAAAAAAAATTGCTGCCTCAATTCTAAAATTCCTGAAGGATCCGCTTGCCGCAAAAATTTTAACAGAAGAACTGTCAATTGTAACAAACAAACTCGGAGCTCCGGGAGCAGCGAGCCGAGCCGCAAAGTTAATTCTTGATTTCTTGAAATAAAGGGACCGTTTCTATTTTTCTCGAATTGAACTCAAGAAAAATAGAAACGGTCCCTATTATTTCTTGGCTAATTTTATACGTTCGTCAATCGGAGGATGGGTAAAAAAGAAAAACTTGATCAATGGGTGCGGGTTTCTGTCGGCAAGATTCTGATTAGCAAGCTTCTCCATCAACGAGATAAATGCTTCATTAGAACCGGTAACCTTCAAAGCTAAATTATCTGCTTCTTTCTCAAAGAAACGGCTGATAAATGCCTCTAGCGGCTGCATAATAATCCCGAATAATATAAAATAAAGAAAAACCAGCGGCAGACTTGCTATCTGTTTAAGAGATTCTAAGTTAAATGCTGTTAAAACAATACCACTAGTCCTAAAAATTAAATAGAATAACCCTAAAGTCACCAAGGAATTTACAATAATCAACTTTATTATATGCCCAAGCCGGTAATGAGCAAATTCATGCGCCAAAATCACCTCAATCTCATCATGGCTATATTTATCTTTTAAGGTATCTGCCAGAAGCACCCGCCTACTTTTCCCCATACCGGTAAATGCCGCATTTGCCTTGAGCGTTTTTTTACTGAAATCTATTTCAAAAACATCCATCAATCTAATCTGCATTTTAGAAGCCAAATTAAAAATTCTTTGGCGTAAAATTTCATCATCGAGTTTCTTATATTTAAAAAACAACGGAATAATTAATACGGGAGTAAGCTTTGCCAAAACCAGGCTAAAAAATATCCAAAAGATAGAAGTAACCAGCCACCATTGGTTAAATCTTCCGAAGATCCAATAAAAAGACAAAACTAATATTAAAGAAATTATATACCCTAATATTGCAGATTTTAATTGATCCATCCACCAAGCCCCTAGTTTCTGATTGGTGAGATTAAATTTATGTTCCAGAAAAAAACTAGCATAGAAATTAAGCGGTAAATTTAGTAAATAATATAACATCCCTACTATTAAGAGGAACAAGGCGACAAGTAGATAACTTGGCAGGTTTATATTCCTAAGTAAAGACTCCAGGGACAAAGAAAACCCTGATCCTAAAAAAATCAGAATCAGGGTTATGCTGTAAACTAAATCAATAATGCTTAAAGTGTACTTACAATGAGAGTAACTTTTGGCCACTGCAGTAGCAGCCATTTATTTCTTGGTTGTTTTGGCCAGTGGAGCAACGTTAATAAATGTGCGTACCTTGCCGTGGCTGGTTTTCTTACGGGTAAAGTAAACCTTACCCGCACAAAGAGCAAACAATGTTCCCGGCCCACGAACATTTATTCCTGCCTTATAAGTATCCACACCGCGCACCAAAATTTCTCCGGTTTTAACCAATTTTCCACCGCTTGATTTAAGTGCCTTATCTTTTTTGGGAGTAGAAAAACCACCTATCATTTTAATCCTTCCTACCTGCAAATAAGCAGGCTTATCGTTTTATATGAGCAATAATAATACCACAAAATCCCTAATTAAGCAATACCTCTTCATCTTTATCCGGGATATGCACGTCTAGCCCCTTTTGCATCAATATCTGAGCAAGGGCCTGGGACTGTTCAAGTTCGCCATGTACCAAAAAGATCCGTTTAAGTGGTAGGCATCCTGAAACAAAATCCAATAGCTCTGTCTGGTCGGCATGCCCGGAAAAAGCATTAATTACTACTACCTCCGCATTAAGTTCGTACTCTACTCCGAATATTTTTACCAAACGATTTTTCTCGACTATCCTTCTGCCTAAAGTATCCTGCGCCATATATCCGACAACCAGGATCATATTACGTGTATCCTCGATATTATTCTGCAAATGGTGCAATATTCTTCCGGATTCACACATACCGCTTCCAGCAATAATAATCATCGGACGCTTATCAAAATTCAAAGCCTTGGATTCTTTTTGCTCCCGGATAAAACGCAAATTCAATAATTCAAACGGATTATCACCTTTATCAAATGCACGCTTGGTCTTATCATTTAAAAAATCAATGTGATACTCAAACAGATCGGTAATATTGGTGGCTAGCGGGCTATCCACATAAATAGGCACAGAAGGAATAAGCTTATCCTTAAGTAATTCATTCAGGAAATAAATTACCTCCTGCGTGCGCTCCAGAGTAAAAGAAGGAATTAAAACCTTTCCCCCGCGCCTTATAGCCCGGGCAATTGCTTCTCTTAATTTTGACTGCGCCTCTTCAATTGGCCGATGAAGGCGGCCCCCATAAGTAGACTCCATGATTAAATAATCAAGCCCCTTAGGAATTACGGGGTCACCCAAAAGAGGAAGATTCTTTCTCCCCAAATCTACCGCATAGCCCAGGCGAAAAGTTTTCTGCTCGTCTTTAATATCCAAAACAACGGTTCCTGAACCTAAAATATGCCCAGCATCTAGAATGGTTGCGCAAATATCGCGGGCTATACAAAACTTCTGATTATAAGCAATCGGGCGGAAAATTTTAGTGGCACGGGATGCCTCTTTTGCAGTATACAAAGGTTTACGCAAAGGCATATTTATGCGTTTATTGATTTTATTTACGTAGCGCACATCCTCTTCTTGAATCTTTCCCGAGTCAATCAACATAAGATCCGCCAAATCCTTAGTTGCCGAAGTAGTATAGATCTTGCAACGTAATCCCTGCTTAATTAGATTGGGAATATTTCCGCAATGATCGATGTGCGCATGCGATAAAACCATGGCATTAATCGTACGCGGATTATAATGAAAAGTTGTATTGATTCCATAGAAGGCATCACGATGCCCTTGAAAGAGGCCAGCGTCAAGAAGAACCTCTGTCTTACCAGCCGTAATCAGATGGCTAGAACCAGTAACAGTTTTTGCTCCTCCTAGAAATTTTATCTTAACTGACATAATTTTCTCTTTGCTTGTTTATTCGTAGGTAGAATAAAAATACGGGGTGTAAGCCATAAATTCTGCCGCACATGTATCAACCAACTTAAAATCCGCCGTTATACCCATGGATTTTCTTAAATTATAAACACCTACCTCATCTTGTGATAAAATTTTAGCCAATTGTTTATCACTAAAACCATATTCCTTAGCATGCTTAAGTAATTCATAAGTTATATTATTTTTATTTGCCAATAACTCTCTCTCGCAATCAATAATCTCTTTAATATTATGCAAAAACCAGGGGTCAATTTTAGTCAGATCGTGAATTGTTTCGATATCCAGCTTGGCGCGGAAAGCATCCCCAATATAAAAGATCCTCTCTGCGTTAGGCTGCTTCAACTTACAATAAATCTCATCTAAAGTTTCTTTTTCTACTTTTATATCTTCTAAATTATTAAAAACAATGCTTTCTAATCCAAATTTTTTAATTTCCAAAGAACGCAAGCCCTTCTGCAAAGATTCTTTAAATGTACGGCCGATAGACATAGCCTCTCCTACCGACTTCATTGATACTCCTAATGTATCATCTGCCAAAGCAAATTTTTCAAAAGTAAAACGCGGTATCTTTACCACGCAATAGTCGATCGCCGGCTCAAAACAAGCGCATGTGGACTTAGTAATATCATTGGGTATTTCATCAAGAGTATAACCTACTGCAAGTTTAGCAGCAATTTTGGCGATAGGAAAACCGGTAGCTTTCGAAGATAATGCCGAGCTACGCGAAACGCGGGGATTCATCTCGATGATTACCATTCTGCCAGTCTTAGGATTAATAGCAAACTGAATATTGGAACCGCCGGTAGCAACCCCAATTTCGCGAATGCAGGCAATAGCAGCATCACGCATCTTTTGATACTCTCTATCCGTTAATGTCTGAATAGGAGCAACTGTAATACTGTCTCCGGTATGTATACCCATAGGATCTAGGTTCTCAATAGTACAGATAACCACTACATTATCTTTTAAGTCGCGCATAACTTCCAACTCAAATTCCTTCCAGCCAATCAAAGACTCCTCAACCAGAATCTCACCTATCATACTGGACTCTAATCCTCGTTTAGCTAAGACCTTAAAATCTTCCATATTATAAGCAATTGATCCCCCTGCTCCACCCATAGTAAAACTTGGCCGGATAATTATAGGAAAACCTATATCTTTGGCTATACCAATTGCCTCTTCTAAATTATGAGCCTGATCGCTTTTAGGCAAATCCAATCTGATTTTCTTCATTGCTGCTTTAAATAACTTACGGTCTTCGCCTTTTTTAATTGCTTTTATATCGGCTCCGATAGTCTCAACCTTATATTTTTTTAATACTCCTAATTTGTCCAATTCCACGGCAGTATTTAAAGCAGTCTGTCCGCCAAGAGTAGGCAGAAGCGCATCCGGCCTTTCCTTAGCAATAATTTTTTCTACTATCTCTGCCGTAATAGGCTCAAGATAGGTCTTATCGGCAACCTCCGGATCAGTCATAATTGTCGCCGGGTTGGAATTTACTAAAATAATCTTATATCCTTCCTGTTTTAAAACCTTACAAGCCTGGGTACCGGAGTAATCAAATTCACAGGCCTGTCCGATAACGATAGGGCCGCTTCCTATAATTAGAATCTTTTTTATATCAGTTCTTTTAGGCATATTTTTAAAAACAGCCGTAAGTTTTAAGCTATAAGTTGTAAGCTTAATACTTACCGCTTATAGCTTACAGCTTATTTTGAATTTCTGGTTTTCCACTCTTTCATCAATTCTATAAATTCAGCAAATAAATACTGCGCATCATGCGGCCCGGGAGAAGCTTCAGGGTGAAACTGTACACAAAATAGAGGCAGCTTTTTATGGCAGAACCCCTCTGAAGTGTCATCATTTAAATTTACATGCGTTAATTCAATATCTTTTTTGTTTAAAGAACCCGTATCTACACAAAACCCATGGTTTTGACTAGTGATAGAAACCTTACCAGTTCTTAAATCCTTCACCGGATGATTTGCTCCATGGTGGCCAAATTTTAACTTATAGGTTTTGCCTCCTAAAGCAAGCCCAAGCATTTGATGCCCCAGGCAAATCCCAAAAATTGGAACCTGACCAATTAAATTGGCAACTGTTTTAATTACATAATCAACTGCTGCCGGATCTCCCGGCCCATTAGAAAGTAAGATGCCATCTGGTTTCTCTTCTAAGATCTCCTTAGAACTTGCTTGCGCGGGCACAACCGTAACATTACATTTAAGTGCCGCCAACACCCTTAATGTATTAAGTTTTACCCCGCAATCTAAAACTACAACCTTATATTTATTTTCTTTAGACTGTGAATAAACATATTTTTTGACAATAGCAACTTCTTTAACTAAATCCAAACCCACTAAACCTGGGCTTTTTCTAGCTTTATTTATTAAGCTATTCCTATCTAAATCCTGCGTTGATAAAATCGCTTTCATAGCGCCTTTTTCTCTTATATGTAAGGTAAGCGCCCGAGTATCAATCCCTTCAATTGCCAAAATATTATTTTCTTTTAAATAATCCCCCAAATCCTGGTCTTTTCTCCAATTACTGGCCAGATTACTGTATTCTTTAACTACAAAACCATTTAAAAAAGCTCTACGGCTCTCCACATCTTCTTTATTAATCCCGTAATTGCCGATCAAAGGATAGGTCATGGCCACAATCTGGCCACGATAAGAAGGATCAGTGATAATCTCCTGGTAGCCGGCCATGCTGGTATTAAAAACAACTTCACCCAAAGCTTCGCCGTTTGAGCCAAAAGAGCGCCCTTTGAATATTAATCCATCCTCTAAAACAAGATAGGCCACCATAATTATTTTTTTTCTGCTGCAGCGCGGATAAATTCTCTAAATAGAGGGTGCGCCGCATCGGGTTTGGATTTGAATTCGGGGTGAAATTGCACGGCAATAAAATAAGGATGTTTCTTTAATTCCACGATCTCAACCAAATTTTTCTTCTGATAAATACCGGAAAAGACCACACCTTTGCACTCAAGTTTTTTACGGAATTTATTATTAAACTCAAACCTATGCCTGTGCCGCTCAAATACAATTTTTTTCTGATAAACCTTCCAGGCCAGAGTATTCTTTTTTATCTTACATGGATAGGCACCCAGGCGCATCGTGCCCCCCATATCTTTAATATTTTTCTGCTCAATTAAAAGGCTAATTACCGGATTCTTTGTTTTGGGCTTAAACTCAGTAGAATTTGCATCTTTTAAGTCGCATATGGCGCGTGCAAAATCCATCACTGCACACTGCATTCCCAAGCAGATCCCCAAAAAAGGAATCTTATTTTTACGCGCAAAACTAACCGCTTTAATCTTGCCCTCTATGCCTCTGCACCCAAACCCTCCGGGCACTAAAATTGCATCTACTCCCGTAAGCAACTTCTCAGCCCCATGTTTTTCAATATCCTCAGAATCAATCTTTTTGACCTCAACTTTGACTTGGTTACTGATACCGCCATGAGTAATGGCTTCATAAATAGACTTATAAGCATCTTGTAACCCAATGTATTTGCCTACTACCGCCACCTGAACTGTCTTTTTAGGAGAAAACAGGCGTTCTACCACATTTTTTTCCCAATCCTTTAAATCGGATGGCTTAGAGATTAATCCAAAGTGACTTAAGATTATTTCATCCAAAATCTGCCCCTTAAAAACCAGAGGAACCTGATAGATTGATTCCACATCACGCGATTCGATAACTGCTTCTTTTCTTACATTACAAAACAGGGATATTTTTTCCTTAACATCATCAGAAAGAGGTTTTTCGGTACGGCAAACCAATATATCCGGCTGTATCCCAATCTCACGTAAAGTTTGCACGCTATGCTGCGTAGGCTTAGTTTTTATTTCATCAGCAACTTTTATATAGGGAACCAGGGTAAGATGGATATAGAGAACATTCTTTTCTCCGGCATCCAATTCAAATTGCCGAGCCGCCTCCAAGAAAGGCAGGCTTTCAATATCTCCCACGGTTCCGCCAATCTCAATCAAGACGATATCAGCCTGGCTGACTTGAGCAACCTTTTTAATCCTATCTTTTATTTCACCTGTAATATGGGGAATAACCTGAATGGTTTTACCTAAATAATCACCGCGGCGCTCACGCGAAATTACAGCATTATAAACCTGGCCGGTAGTAGCGTTATTAAACTTGGTCATCTGCGCCTTGGTAAATCTTTCGTAATGGCCCAAATCTAAATCAGTCTCTGCCCCGTCATCAGTAACATAAACCTCTCCATGTTGATAAGGATTCATCGTGCCCGGATCAACATTGATATAAGGATCCAATTTCATTAAGGTAACTTTAAGGCCGCGAGATTCCAAAATTTTACCGATAGAAGCGCAAGCTATTCCCTTTCCCAAGCTTGAAATTACACCACCGGTTACAAAGATATATTTGGTCATAGGTTTATATGGAGAAGGCGTTTGGTGCCCAGATATTTGGGCCCCTAAACGCCTTTGTTTTATTAACTATAACAAAAACAATTAGGAATGTCAAATTATTTTTAAAATAAAGGGGACGGTTCTCTTAAAAAAGAGAACCGTCCCCTTTATTCAGGTAAATGCAAAAATTCCTTGCCTTCCTTCCAAGGGTTAAGATAACGTTGAATACTTAAACTATTATCTTGAGCAAGGTCAACCAGGCGCCTCTTTTCTACAGGAGAAACTACTTCAACCTTTGGCCTACGGATATCGGATTCATTCTCCTCCTTAACTATAGCAATACTTTCATCACTTAGCGCAACTACCGCGCCAACTGGCCAAAGTCCTAAAAATTTAAAAAACTTATCCAATAGCTGAGGATCGAATGATCCCCCTTCATTTCTATTCATTATATTATAAACTAAATCCGGGGAGTAGTCTTGTTTATAGCTACGCCTTTGCGAAAGGGCATCATAAACATCACAAATAGAAACAATCGAAGAGGCGATATGTTGTTTCCTCAATAAGGGTAGCCTTGGATAGCCTGAAGAGTCATATTTTAGATGGTGCTCAAAGCTAACCACTACTGGTAACATACCCAAGGTATCGACATACTTAAGCATTATTTCTGCGCCTAATATAGTATGGCTTTTAATACTGCCAAATTCAGAATCGGAAAGTTTACCGGCTTTATGTAATATTTTCCGTGAAATGGATATTTTACCGATATCATGGAACATGGCTGCAACGCCAATATCCAAAACATCCGCTTTATCGAAACCTAACCGTGAAGCAAAATACATAGAAAAGATAGAAACATTGAGCATATGTGTATAGGTTTCCACATCATATCTCTTCAGCGTAGCCAGTTTGAGCAGTTCATTACGCTGTGTATCTAGGTTTTCCAGAATATTATTGAGTGAAAACTTAAGCGCAAGGTGATCGATTTGTTCGGAGTTAAGCACTCCGCTTAAAGCCTGGTTAACTTTGTCTGCAGAAGAATCATAAAGGCTAAGCTGAGCCAGCCCAAAGGCTTTCTCTTCATTTTCATCATCAACTTTTAGCTTACTTATCTTAATATGATTTATTCCGGAAACTGTAAGCATTTCCTGGGGGTCACCTTTAAAAACCTCCTTAGGCCTGGCAATTAAACTTACAAAGTTTTCAAGTTCCTCTTTAGTCAACCCGATAAGAAAACCAAGCCTTTCGATATTCCTCTCTTTTAGATAAAGAATCGATGGACGCAGAAACTTGCTCAAATCAAAAAGAATTTCCTTTTCAAAAGCCAGCTCTTCTCCAACAATCCCAATAACCATCTCCTGACGAGTAGAAAAAACACTCTCAAAAGCTATATAAGTATTATCCAAAGATTTGGTATACATAGGGTGCTTAGGCCCGTACATCTTAAGGGCCTGGAGGCAATTGAGTAAATCCTTAAAAGCTGTCTGAATATCAGCAGACATTCCACTCTCCTAAAATCTGTTTTGCTTTATTACGCAACTTTCTATTCCAAAAAAATCTCTTTTTAGCTAATTCACGAATCCAGCTTGCTGCTTTGGTAATTTTTAAATCAAAAACGATCTGCATATTTTCTATTAAAAGATTATTCCTCCTGCCCCAAGGACTGGGAATCTTAAACAATAAATCCAACGCAGCAAGCTGGCCTTGGTCGTCCAACATTAAAACAGAAAACAAATTTTTCCTAAGCGACAAGGAATTCGTCCCTAGCTGACGTAAAAGAAAATCAACATCCACTTTTTCAAATTTACGCATGGCTTTTAGTGTTTCAGATTTAATCAATTCATTAGCTGAAGAATAGATATATTCCAATACAGGCAAAGCCATCCTTTCATCAAGCTGGCTTAAAGAATCAATTAAATCTCCAAGAAAATCCATGTCTGTAATTTTTTGCTCTAAACGCGGGTAAAAAACATCCATCTGCTGAGGAAACAATTTAAAAAATAACATTAAAACCTGTTTGTTGATTTTTCCAGAACTAGGCCCCGTTAGAACCCCGGCATCTAAGGGAGCAAATATTTTATCCAAGTAATAGTTAATATCTTGAGTGGCTGATGAAACCATATCCAAAAGAAATTCCTGCTGAACAGGCAAAGACTGGTTTAAAACGATATTCTCGATAAATGCAGAAAGTTTATTTTCAAGCTCGATACATACCTCCATACCATCATTCTTTTCTCTAGCCAGAAAACTATGGAGTTCTTTTAAGAAATCGATATCATTATCTTCAAATATTACGGGTAATTCTTTTTCTAACAACTCTGCGATAAACTTCAAATTATCCTGATCCTCGCTAACTGAAAACAGGCTCAAAAGTATATAATGGTAATTTTGACGAAGCACTTTTTTATCGAAGGATAATATTCCAGAGGGAGTAATTCCCTTAACCAAAGATTCCAAGATATTCCGGTATACCGGGGATATATCTTCTCCCTGGGGACTAGTCAATAGATTCTGGACTCTTCTTACTGCGCTAGGATTATTCTTTAGGCGTTCAGCTCCATCCGTTCTACTCAAAAATTTTTCAGTAATCTTATGCGTATCTCTGTGCTCAGAAATCTTGGAGAAAAGATTAAGGCTTAAAGCATCAAAATTATCCTCATGTAAAATTCCTTCCCAGAGAAAAGCGCTGAAATCTTCCTGATCCAAACAATCGAAAATTGGCTTGAGCTTCTCCAGTTTTTCTGCATCAAGAAATTTTTTATTATGCATGAGCCATAAAAAAACATCCTTTGCACATTTATCGAATTTTTCCTTATTTCTTTCTTTTAAACAAAACAAGAATTCATTAATATTAGCCGGAAGATCTTCGCCTTCACAGATATCTTTGCCACTGCTCTGTTTAATAAGCTGTCCAAATTCATCGGCGATTCTCTCTAGTTTAACAGTATCATCGCTATATACGGCTTCTTTAAGCATATACCCCCAGAGATCATTACACTCACTTCCTTGCCCATGTAAAAAAACAGAGTAATCCAACTCCTCGATTGTTAAATGCACGGGTTTACTCTTGCCCAAGATAGCGTTAATGCCGCCACCTTTGAAAACATCTTTCTGAGGCAAAGAAACTACCGAAAGAAACTGGATCAACTCTTCAAGCGTTATACCACTTCTAATTTCAATGGTTTTAATTTTACGCTGGTGCAACAGATGGGCTAATTCTTCAAAAAACCCGCTTTTAGTCAGATTTTTTCCACCAACCACAATTCCGGAGCTAGTAATTCCGATATTAAGCGGATCTAAAACGGCAAGGGCTTCCTCAAGTTTAACTTTGAAATTTTCGACGGATTTAATAAAGTAAGGATGGTCTTTAGAATAAGAAAAAGAGTTGGTAAGGGTGACTCTTAAAGCACGGAAGAAACCTTCTAATATTTTTTCGTTGTCCACGAAAGCTATTCTACAACCAAAAAACTACTCCTGCAACTAATAAATACGGACAGTAAAAAAGGGACCGTTTCTGTTTTTCTAGTTATAAAAGATGAAAAATAGAAACGGTCCCTTTTTTAGAAACGGTCCCTTTTTTACCTACTCTTTCAATATTTTCTTAGCCTTATCATCAGAGGCATCCGTGATAAAGGTTATTTTTGTTTCTTTTTCTGTCTCACGATTTGCCGAAAAAATATCACTACGGGTAATTGAACTAAGCGTAAATCTTCTTGTCCCAGCCATTAACTGCTGCAGGCCCGCTGCCAATTTATCAGCCAGAGTCCAAAAGGCAACTGCTCCTAATGGCACATTTTTCATTTCATCTTTACCAACCTTTTTCTGAAGGTCATAGTAGCCGGCAAAAAGTTCCTCTGGAGTTGAGCCAAATTCAGCCACAGATGCAGGAAGCTTGTCCCAGCTACCACTCACCTTGGCTTTTACCGATGGATTTAATACTCCTTCGATATTTGAACCCAGATACGCCGGAATCATTAGCGCCCGCCCCATACAGACTAACTTTGTATAGGGTGCTCCCAATGATAACGCTTTAAATATATGATCTTCACGGGCCAGACCTCCGGCAAAAGCCATATCCACTACTTTCTGTCCCTTCTTACGTAAAATCTCTGCGTATTCATAAGCCTTAGAATGTAATAATATTGAGGGAACTCCCCATGTCTCCATCATATTCCAAGGGCTCATTCCTGTGCCGCCGCCAGACCCATCAATAGTAAGTAGGTCAAGTTTGGCTTCAGATGCATATTTTATAGACATAGCCAATGCTTCCATGCCGTAAGAACCGGTCTTTAACGATATCCTCTTATAACCGATTTAACGTAAGTATTTAACCGCCTTCATAAAACTCTCATTGACCTGTTTCTCTGAAGAGAGGCTTGTATAACCTAAACGGCTGT